>JAKLGZ010000125.1 GCA_022710385.1 Methanoregula sp. | reverse complement strand
GTTGTTCTGCACCGATCAACCAACCAGGTGAAGATCCCTGGAACCAGGAATCCTGTGGTGCACCAGAAGGCTGCATGGTGTCCTTGCAGAACAGAACAGAGTTGTCTGACAATTATCAAAGAGATTTCGATCTGTGTTGCTGGTCTCCTGGCAGATAGGGAGGAGTAGCTTCTGCCACGACCTGGGCGTCCTGAAACGCCTCGCCGGAAATGAATGCCGGGAATACCGCATGGCAGAGATGGTAGTGGCATTCCCACATGCCCGTATCTCCGATCGCGGACGTCAGCAGCGAGCCACAGCTGGGGCATCTGAGGAGAGGCGGATCACCGCTCATGATCAATCAATCTCCTCACCTATCTCTACAGGCTGTGCCCCGGGCAGGGTGAAAGTGAGGGTGCAGCATAACGCCGGGACAAGACCCCGCTCATTCTCTGCCAGAAATGGATTCATGCCGGAATGGTGGTTTCTGGTCGTCGTTATTTCAGGTCTATCCCTTGAGCAGGTCCGATACCCCGAATAAGAAAACGATCAGTAATCGGCAATAAGAAAGAAGTGAATCAGAAAATCCGGGGGAGTCGTCATGCGGAGGCTCTGCTCCTTCACATCATCAGGAAGAAAAATGCCTTCATCACCCCGGCGAAAGGGGAGGCCGAGGTGACCAGGCTTTTTCAAGGTAGCGCGAGTTGCAGAACTCGCGGAGGGTTTTGTCCTGCACCATAAAACCCTTCTGGAAGGCTCCCAATGAGAGGATCCCGCTGTGCTCCAGGTGGGGCGAATGTTCTATGCAGAACAGAACTTCATTGTGCGATTCCCATAAAAGAGGTTTCGGTTTGTTCCCCAGACGTTCGGTGACGTAAGATGCAGCTCTGGGTTTGGCGGGATCGCCCGGCCGGAGTGAAGGGCACTGACTCAGCAGGGATTTTCTTCATTTTTTCCGGAAGGAACTACGTATCAGTGCGACAGAATCCCAAAAAATAGCTCTAAAGTCCATGTTCTACCACTCACCCTGAAAAATCTCCTATTATTGAATCGTGCTATCCTTTCGTACACCGGGTCTTACCTGCCGGATCCAGGTGCTCCCTCTTTTTTAGAGGCTGCTCAAAACACGGGTCACCTCCATTTCATTGGCAGGATGGATTACCTCCTCCTCATCTTCCGGAATCCTGTTCATCGCTCACGTAGCTGACGGGAATCTCACTGTGGGAGGATATCTTGCAACGATGGCATGAAGGGAGAAGGAAAAAAGTAACTAGTTCAGATTGATCCTACTTTTTCCGTTCAGAACCGACAATCACAGGATTCTCTTTCAAAGGGGTGCCGTTCATCCGGTTCCACCACTTATTGTAATCCTCCTGCCAATATTTCTGGGGATTTCTTGGTTCGTTTGCCCGCATACGATTACCATAGTACTATCGTTCTCTGACATGATAGCATAGCTGATGGCCTCCATTTTTCCGGAGAACGATTGAGGGGATCCGGCATCCTGGAAAGTGAATGGCTGTTCGCTGGTGGATGTGCCGGCTGATTTGATACGGACGGTATTCTGACTATGACGCCTCAAAAAGGGTGAACAATACGTGAATCTGAAAAAAAAGAGTGGTAACGGATTACTCCGCTTCTTCTTTCCTCTTAAATGTCTCGACGAGGGTAATTTCGTTGATCTCCGGGATGTGCTCAAGCGATTCCCCGATAACGCGGCTTCTCCAGAGCACCCACCGACGATCATAGTTGATACCCGGAGGGAGGGTGATCGTGAGTATGCCATCAGCAAACGCGGTCTCCATGTCCCGGCCGGCATAGAGGCGGATGAGCCCGTTGACCTTCTCCTCGACCGAGGTCACCTGGCTTTCGATCCTGTACCAGTAATGGAGCTCCTTGCCGGCAAAGGGGTGGTTGAAGTCAAGGAGGACCCTGTTGCCGATGACATCGACAACGGTCCCCTCTCCCTTCTCCTCAACGCTGAGGTGCATACCGAGCCTCGGCTTGTCCTTGAAGGCATTCTTGTTGAACGCCTCCACTTTCTTTGGATCATGAGGGCCGAACGCCTTGTCCGGTCCGACATCGACCTCTCCTTCAAATCCCACCTCTTTTCCAACGAGGGCTTCGTCAAGGCCGAGGATAACATGGTGGCTCCCGACACGGATGGTCACCGGGCCGTACAGTCCCTCCGGGGTGTAGATCCCTGCCTCCTTTGCTACCTCTTCATCGGTGGTATCAAAAACGCTCCCCGCGATACTGCCGGTATAACTCAAGGTAATAAAGTCTCCTTCCTGTAGTGCCATGAACTGAACCTCTTCCTCATACAAGGGCGGGATATCACATTATTGTATCCACCCTGGATCAGGAATGGGTGTATGCCAGGGTGCCCATGCAGTATCCTCAGCCAGGCGGAGAGGATGAATCCCTGATAGTGTATCATGTCCCGAGGAATCGGACGAAGAAGAAGGCGTTGAGTCGGAAGAGATCTGACAGGACTTTTGCTGAAAAAAGAGGGATGGCCCTAACGAGACCGGTAGAGGATCCCATCCATGCGACCCGATTTTGGGATCGACACTGCAGTAGTGAACAGCTCCATAAACTCCGCTGTGGTCTCCGGGAGGGTTCGTGAGACCATGGCAGGCTTTTCATAGGACACAATATCAGCATACCCCGGCCGATCTTCGATGGGACGGGGGTCATCCGGGCAGTAAATCCCATGGATGGGACAGACATAATCCGCAGGAATGGGAGTCCCGTTTGCAAATGAATAGAGTGTGGATCCGGGTGCATTATTCGATGATATGCTAAGGGAGGAGTACCCGGTTTTCAGCGAGGATTGTGTAGTTCCACAGGTCGGGCAGCTGTCCGGGGAGTTCAGGTCTGATTCGATACCTGTATCGAATATGAAAGAACAGGTGGGGCACCCTGCGTAGGGATTGGGGTCAGGGAGCCCGTCATCATCATAGGAGAAGACACAGGTGGGGCACCCTGCGAAGGGATTGGTGTCAAGGAGCCCGTCATCATCGTATGCAAAGACGCAGACAGGACATCCGGCGTAGGGATTGGGATCGAGAAGGCCATCATTATCGTAGGCGAAGACACAGCTGGGGCATCCTGCATATGGATTTGCTTCAATGAGCAAGCCATACCAGTCATAATCAGATGCATTCCCGGAAGCCGATACCGAACCCGCAAGAGAGAACCCTATCAGGAAGAGGCAGATCAAGACCGGTTTCATACCAATCAGTTATATTCCGCAGATACATAACCATTGGTATCACCAGAACCACCCGTTCTCCTGCTCCAACCAACAGGCTAACATAGCGATGAAGAGACATACCTGTGGAAACGGCATGCTTGAAGTCGAGATAAAAGCCCGGGTTCCTGACCTTGCACCCATCCGGGAGCGGCTCCTCAATTGCCATGAGGGCGTTCCTGAACGGGTTCATGAGAGGGACATCTATTACAACTCCCCCC
>JAKLGZ010000124.1 GCA_022710385.1 Methanoregula sp. | reverse complement strand
TCCCTGGCCGTGACCATCACCGAACACATCCCAGTCCATGATACCATGAACGCAATCGCTTTTGCAAAGCTCCATGATTGTGCTGTCATTGGGCCGAATGGCCCCGGCCTGCTCTCTCCCGGAGAGATCAAGCTGGGGATCATGCCGTCTCATCTTTTCTCTCGCGGAAATATTGGTGTGATATCGAGAAGCGGGACCCTCACCTATGAAATTGTAGATGAACTCACAAAGGCTGGACTCGGCCAGAGCACGGTCGTAGGAATCGGAGGAGACCCGGTAGTCGGGCAAACCTTTTCTGATGTTCTTCGGCGTTTTGAGGAGGACCAGCAGACAAAAGCAGTTGTTCTCATAGGCGAGGTCGGCGGGGCTCTTGAAGAGGAGGGGGCACGCTCCACGGATCTCCCCATCGCGGCATATATCGCCGGCATCTCTGCTCCTCCCGAAAAGAGGATGGGGCATGCAGGTGCGATAATTGAGGGGGGAGAAGGTGACGCCCGTTCCAAGATAGAGCGGCTCCGGAAGATGGAGGTTCCCGTTGCGTCACGACCATCCGAAATCCCTGGGATCATCAAAAAAATTCTCTAACTCGATTTTTTCACAAGAGAGAATACCCCTTTTTCACCCTCATCCGGAGATTGAACAATGTCATTACGGCTGGAGGATCTCTTATCATTATCAGTGACGCCTCAAAAATCCGGAATTCCGTCTCTTAAGGCGTTTTATCCTGAAACAATATAAATTCAAAAACCAAAAAAGAACAGGTACATCAGCAGGGTGGAATTATGAACAAAAACAGTTTTGCTTCTCCTGACCCGGTCGGGAAGGATGAAGGTACACCTGGCGTGGAGCGGTATCTCCATCCGGGAGAGAACCTCAGGATATATTCCTCCGATATCCAGATAAAAAAATTCAGGTTTGAATCATATCTTACAAATAAAAGGCTTTTTTTCATCGATCAAAATGACCGGGATCTGGGGATAACGGCCAAAGAGATTCCAGTGGAATCGATTGTAAGCGGCTATCTCGAAGAATCAACGATCAGGGAACCAGTACTCGTGCTAACCGTTCGGACATCTGATGATGATACGAGGACCATGAAGATGGTATTTGTCCATACAGGGGAGGATCGTGCGCGGGAAGCTGAAGACTGGGTCCATCTGATATCCCAGGCTGCATCAACCGCAGTTCCAGTATCTGACAGAGAAAGGGAACCTGCGATAGCTCCAGGAGCAAGGGCGCTGACCGACACTATCATCCTTCCTGCTCCTGGGAGGTCTGAAATAATCAGCGAGAAGAATGTGCCTCCTCCCGCACAATCATCTGCCAGATCAAGTCCCGATCAGGTTTCTCCAAAACCAGTACCTGAGCAGGGGCGGCCGACAACGGTATCATCACCTTCTCCCGATCTCATCCATTATTGTTATCATTGTGGAAAAAAACTGCCAGAAAAAGCTAACTTTTGTCCATTTTGCGGAACGCGGGTCCATGAAACATCCCATGAAACCACATCCCACCTTCGCCTGCCAATTCACCAGACCAGGGACCACATGGTCCCATCCCCTGAAGAGCCGAAAAAAAAAGCGGGCTGGAGACGATTTTTCGGTCGATAACCAATTTTTATCATCCATTTCCTTATTTTCAACGCATACAATTTTCAAGAGGGATTTCTTTTTTATATGAAAACACGAATGATGCAATACGGAAAACCTGATCAAGCCATGCACCCCCTTGTCCACCAGAGAGAGAAAATGTTCCGGTTGTTCCTCCGGTTCCCTGAGAAAATCAAGCACACTATCGCCTGGCTGCATCCCTGAGTGATTATTGGCGAATACATGCAAAATTTCGGCAGCTCACCCTGGATTTCAACCGCCACTTTTTAGCCCCCGATTATAGGAATTTACCAAGGGGGGAACCATGCTCACTCCCACCTGCCTTCCGATGACATCCCTTCTTATAGATCCAATCCTCCAGGGATACCCGGCGTTAATTACTGATTCAGGTCTTTTCATTAAAAACGATAGTATGAATGCCGTTCATAAGAAAGGAATGATTAAATGATTTCCCGTCGTTTTTATTATGATTATACCGCTGGAGAATGACCATAAGATGAAGAGAAATATCAGAGTTGAGGCGCTGCATCAGATTCCGCTCGAAAGACAGGGGATTGAGCTTGTCGAGAGGAAATGCCTGGGCCATCCCGATAGTCTTGCCGACGGGGTTGCGGAGGCCATCAGTAGGGCTTTGTCCCTTGCATATCTTGAAGAATGTGGCGCGGTGCTCCACCATAATACCGACCAGGGTGAGATCGTTGCCGGCGAATCGATACCAAAATACGGGGGGGGGAAAGTCATCCGGCCGATTTATATGCTTATCGATGGCCGCGCTACCCGGCAGTTCAATGGCATCAATATTCCCACTGATGCAATCGCTCTGGAGACGGCGCGAAAGTACTTCAGGACTACCCTTACCAACCTCAATCTTGAGCGCGATATCACGATCGACTGCAGACTGGGGACCGGATCCACCGATCTCCGGGATGTCTTCAAGCCCTGCCAGGGGACTGCACCACGTGCCAATGATACGTCCTTTGGGGTGGGCCATGCTCCGTTCTCTGAAACAGAGACCATTGTCCTCGGACTCTCAGATTATATCGATACGACCCTTCGGGCACGATACCCCGCAATAGGGCAGGATATCAAGATCATGGGCCTTCGCGCCGGAGATACGATCACCCTCACTATTGCTTCAGCAATGGTTGATCGCTACTGCAGCGGCCTCTCCCAGTATATCGAATATAAGGACATTCTCAAAGAGCACGCCGAAAAGGTGGCCAGGAAAATCACCTCCAGAAAAGTGAGCGTCCAGGTCAATACGGCCGATGATATCGATACGGGAAGTGTGTTCTTAACGGTAACGGGCACCTCTGCCGAGATGGGAGACGACGGTTCCGTTGGACGCGGGAACCGGTGCAACGGGCTGATCACTCCGAATCGTCCGATGAGCATGGAGGCGACGAGCGGAAAAAATCCGATCAACCACATCGGAAAGATTTACAATATCCTCGCGACCATGCTCGCAAAAGAATGTGTAAAAGAAGTTGACGGGATTGAAGAGGTCTATATCCGGCTCCTCTCGCAGATAGGGCATCCCATCGACCAGCCTCTTGTTGCGAGCATACAGGTCCTGCCAAGGGAGGAGTTCCACGTGAGTGAAATCAGCCGGGACATTGAGGGTGTGATTGACTCAGGGCTGGCAAACATAACCTGCATCACTGAAAAGATTATCCATGGGGAAGTTAGGACCTTCTGACCAATCAGACAAGAGGAGAACAATCCTGTCATCGGAACATTCATCCATGGTGCGGCTTGCGATACCGAACAAAGGACGGATAGCCGCGCCGGTAATGGACCTTATGGAGAAGAGTGGTCTCCACCTGCTCGACAGGGAAGAACGGAAG
>JAKLGZ010000123.1 GCA_022710385.1 Methanoregula sp. | reverse complement strand
AGGGAGGCAATTTACAATCAGGCTCGGACCGGGAAGATCATACTCTCCGGAATGGGAAATGCACTGGATTACCCTGTCATCTTCGATCGGCTGGTTCTTGATGCCTGCCAGGTAACTAATCCCAGTATTGATCCGCTTCGCGAGCCGATGGAACTGAGGACCTATCTCGGGAAGAAGCCATCACACCTGAATTTCAAAACTGTAGAGGGAGACACGGTACTCCAGACGATACTCTCTCCGAACCTGATGCTCGAGACGCCCATCATGATCGGTCACATGAGTTATGGTGCTATCAGTCTCAATGCCCAGCAGTCACTGGCCCGTGCTGTGACTGAGTGTGGAACCTTTATGGGTACTGGTGAAGGGGGTCTGCACGAATCACTCTACCCATTCCAGGATCACATGATCGTCCAGGTTGCTTCCGGCCGCTTTGGTGTGGACATCAATTACCTTGAGAGGGGTGCGGCAATCGAGATCAAAATAGGCCAGGGGGCAAAACCGGGAATCGGAGGACATCTTCCCGGCGAGAAGGTCTGTGCAGACGTCTCATGCACGAGGATGATCCCGGAGGGAAGTGATGCGATTAGCCCGGCACCTCACCATGATATTTATAGTATTGAAGATCTGAAGCAGCTCGTCCGGAGCCTGAAGGAAGCGACCGAATGGAAAAAACCGGTTTTTGTAAAGATTGCCGCCGTTCATAATTCTGCTGCTATCGCAGCAGGGATAGCCCGATCTTCAGCTGATGCCGTTGTGATTGATGGTTTCAGGGGGGGAACTGGTGCCGCACCCCGTGTTTTCCGGGACCACGTTGGCATTCCCATCGAGGCAGCGGTTGCAAGTGTTGATGCCAAGCTCCGCTCGCAGGGCATCCGTAACGAAGTCTCCATCATTGCAAGCGGTGGAATTCGTGAAAGTGCGGACGTGGCCAAGGTGATCGCCCTTGGTGCCGATGCCGTATACATAGGGACTGCAGCTCTTGTCGCGATGGGATGCAGGGTATGCGGGACCTGTTACAAAGGACTCTGCCCATGGGGAATAGCAACCCAACGGCCGGATCTCGTTGCACGGCTCGATCCCGATTATGCCTCGGTAAATGTGGCAAACCTTATTCATGCCTGGACTCTTGAACTGTCAGAACTGATGGGGGCAGCAGGTATCAACAGTATCGAATCATTGCGGGGTAACCGTGATCGACTGCGAGGATACCTGCTTGATGAAAACATCATGAAAGTCCTCGATATCAAGACCGTGGGGGCATGACCGAATTGCAGGATGCCATCAGGATCGATACATCAGGTATGCATTACACCCCGCTCAACAGAGCTATCCGTGCTGCTGTTACCTCCGGTGTCCGCAGGATCCATCTGGATAATATCATGGGGCAGCGGTTTATAGCAGACGGGCTCCGCGGCAATGTTGAGATTGTTATCAACGGTGTGCCCGGGGGGGATCTCGGGATGTTCATGAGCGGCCCGACCTGCATTGTACACGGGAACTGCGAACATGCACCTGGAAACACGATGGATGCGGGGACAATTGTGATCCATGGGAATGCAGGGGATGCGGTGGCCCATTCAATGCGTGGCGGGATGATTTTTGTACGTGATGACATCGGGTACCGGGGCGGGATTCACATGAAACAGTATCAGGAGAAACGTCCACTCCTTATCGTTGGTGGGTCGGCAAGGGCATTTCTCGGGGAATACATGGCCGGCGGACTCATCCTGGTTCTTGGCAGGAAAGGGAGATCCCCCTTCCTTGAAAGGGGAATTGGTTCTGGCATCCATGGCGGGAAGATCATCATCCGGGGGGATGTCCCGGATTGGAATCTCGGCGTTGGTGCCAGGGTCGATAAGATGACGGAAGAAGAGAGGGGCGAGATTAATCCGCTGATAGAAAAATTCGCCTGTTATTTCGGCCTGGATCCCCAGCCATTCCTGACCGACCATTATTCCATCATCACCCCTTCCAGTGCCCGTCCCTTTGCTAATAAATACACCTGGGAGGTATGATGCTGATGAGAACAAGGAAGAGCTATCGTGATCTCAAATCTGAGGTCTGGGATCGCAATATCTGTGCAGGGTGCGGAGCCTGTGTAGCGGTCTGCCCTGCAGATGCTATCTGCTTTGGAGAGGAGGGAATAACCTCCTGTCCCTCAAATATTGGGTACTGCAAAGAGGCACATGACGAGGTCCCCTGTGGTGCCTGTTATGCAGCCTGCCCCAGGAAAGAAGAGCCTGGTGAAAAAGGTCTTGGTTCCTATCAGTCAATCATGACCGCAAAGGCGGCGTTTGATGTCCCGAAAAAACAGAGCGGGGGTGCGGTAACGGCCCTGCTCGTAAATGCCCTTGATGAGGGGCTGATCGATGCTGTTGTTACCGTGAGTGAAGACCGGTGGACCCTGAAGCCCTCATCGGTCGTCATCACCTCAAGCGAAGAGATCATTCATCAGGCAGGAAGCAGATACAACTGGTGGGTTCCCCTTGTAGCTGCCTTAAAGACAGCAGTGATCGAGAGGAAGTTCAGAAAGATTGCGGTGATTGGGGTCCCCTGCGTAGTCCAGGCACTTCATGCGATCAGGACCAGTGATAATGACCTTCTCAGGCCATATGGCAGATCTATCCGACTCGTCGTCGGGTTATTCTGTACCGAGTCGTTCGATTACACCGAGCTTGTCGAGAGAAAATTAAAAAGAGAGTATCAGGTTGATACCTGGAAGGTGGAACGGCTTGACGTACGGAAGGGAAACCTTGAGGTCACCATGAAGGACCAGCCCTCCCTCCTCCTTCCCATGAGCGAACTGGAAACCACGGTAAGACAGGGATGCCACTCATGCCTGGATCTTACGGGAGTCTGTTCTGACATCTCTGCCGGTGCGGTGGGATCCGGGCCGGGATACACCACCCTCATCATAAGAAACGACGTAGGAAGGATGTTTCAGGAAAGCGCGGTGAAAAATAAAAAAATGGTAATCGGGCCCCAAGCTGACATTGCAGCGATAGATAGGCTCGCTTCTTTCAAGGTCCGGAAAAACAGGCAAAAAAAAGAGCCACAAAAAACAGTTTAATTTAAAAATAAATGATAATTATTTGAGATTACACCGGAGAGTTCAATGAATTATCCAATTGGTTATATTAATAATATCCCATATTATACAAAATGCAAATTTGCATAAATTATCCCTCCATACCCCCAATCATCCCCATTTTCTCAACATTTTTCAAATAAATGTGAATAACTTTTATATAGTATTATTTCATACGGTGTTTTATCCCCTTTCGGACAAGGGAGCACTGCATACCCTGTGATCGAAAAAAGGGAACAGCAGAGAGAAAATGTCCGGGTTCTCGCCAGAACTGGTGGGAATACCAGAAAAAATTGCAGATTATTCGTGACAGCACGGTGAACCGGTCTCTACAACTGTCAGCAGTGATGGTGCTGCCGGCAGGAGCGTGGTG
>JAKLGZ010000122.1 GCA_022710385.1 Methanoregula sp. | reverse complement strand
CGATGACCGGGCTCTATGATCTGCATACCCACACCACGCTTACTGATGGTGAGATGATACCAATAGAACTGGTGCGACGGATGTCGGTCCTTGGCTATTCTACCGTTGCGATCACAGACCATGCTGACAGCACCAATATGGATTTCCTTGTTGAATCGATAAATCGATTAAAAGCCTCTGCAGAACAGTATGGTGTCTGTCTTCTCTGCGGAGTCGAACTCACACATATTCCTCCTTCTCTCATCCCCGGCAGTGCCAGGGACGCGAAAAAAACCGGCGCTGATATTGTAATTGTACATGGAGAATCACCGGTTGAACCGGTTGCACCGGGGACCAATCATGCTGCATGTACCTGCAGCGATGTCGACGTGCTTGCTCACCCAGGCTTCATCACAACCAAGGATGCCTATGAGGCACATGATCGGGGAATTGCCCTTGAGATCACATCAAGGGGGGGACATAACCGTGCAAATGGTCACGTGGCCATGGTCGCCCGGAACACAGGATGCATCATGGTCGTGAACTCGGACGCGCATGCACCCCATGATCTCCTTGATAAGCGCGCGAAATTTGACGTAGCAAGAGGTGCAGGTCTTAAAAAGGAAGAGTGCGCCCCCATTATGGATTTAAATATTGATTGTATCGTTTTCCGTTGAAATTGGTATTTATACCTTTACAATACTTTAATATAGTGGGGAAGTCTATATATATAGATTACGAAACCATTTCACCTGTCTGATATCCGGGGCAGGTGCACGGAGTTTTATCTTGAAAGCGATTGGGACTGCGATGCATACACTAGGGACGCGCATCCTTGTCATGAGGTGCGATCCAGCCCAGCTTCCAAAGTTATACGCAGATGTTATCAGCAAGAGATTGAAACCCGTTGGGAAAGTGGTGGAGGTATTCGGGAGTGTAGCCGCACCTTATGCAGCAGTCCATTGCCATAGTGACTACCGGATTGCTGCAGGGGAGAAGCTGTTCATATCCAGGTAGGAGTCATCACCATGCAGGAAGTTGAGAAATTAAAAATTCTCCAGAATGAGAGGGAAGCGCTCAAAAACCGGCTCAAAGAACGCGTCAAGGAGCATGAAAAAAAGGCTGAAGACCATACCGAGACCGTTTGCCCGGAGTGCGGAGGCCGACAGCTTGTCCATGACTATGAACGTGCCGAGCTGGTCTGCCAGAACTGTGGTCTTGTCATCGATGAGGATTTCATTGATCGCGGCCCGGAATGGCGTGCATTTGACCATGATCAGAGGATGAAACGCTCGAGGGTCGGAGCTCCTATGACCTTCACCATCCATGACAAGGGGCTTTCCACGATGATAGACTGGAGGAACCGGGACTCGTATGGACGGGCCATCTCCAGCAAGAACCGTGCCCAGCTCTACCGACTGAGAAAATGGCAGCGCCGTATCCGTGTCAGCAACGCCACTGAAAGGAACCTGGCATTCGCGCTTTCTGAGCTTGACCGTATGGCCTCTGCCCTTGGTCTGCCACGTAATGTCCGGGAGACCGCAGCGGTGGTCTATCGTGACGCTGTTGACAAGAACCTCATCCGTGGAAGGAGCATTGAAGGAGTGGCTGCTGCAGCACTGTATGCAGCCTGCAGGCAGTGCAATGTTCCAAGGACTCTTGATGAGATTGCCGAGGTATCCCGGGTATCACGAAAAGAGATCGGGCGGACGTACCGGTTCATATCCAGGGAGCTTGGGCTCAAACTCCTTCCAACATCTCCGATCGATTATGTCCCGCGATTCTGCTCCGGCCTTAACCTGAAAGGAGAAGTTCAGAGCCGGGCGGTGGAGATACTCCGCCAGGCTGGGGAGAGAGAACTCACCAGTGGCAGGGGACCCACTGGTGTTGCAGCTGCGGCAATTTATATCTCTTCTATCCTCGGTGGTGAACGGAGAACCCAGCGTGAGGTTGCCGAGGTTGCAGGTGTGACTGAAGTCACGATAAGAAACAGATATAAAGAGCTTGCGGAGAAACTCGATATAGAGATTATCCTCTGAATCCTCATTTTCTAACACTTTTCAATATTCGATCCTTTCTCCCTCTGATTGCATCAGGCGTTATGATCTGGGCTATCGAAGAACCAAACAACTATATCCAAATGGCTGAAAAATTAGTTACCGCAATAGGGCTTGTAGATCAGGGGTAGATCGTTACGTTCGCAACGTAAAGGCCGCGGGTTCGAATCCCGCCAAGTCCATGTTTCTTTCTGATGAATCAAGGAGCCGACAGCTCCCGATTGTTTCCTTAATTTGGTGGTATGAAGCGTCTTTCACTATGCAGATTCGGAATACCTATATGGAATACAGACCGAAGTTATAGAAGTGCCAGGGCTCGTAGATCAGGGGTAGATCGTCACGTTTGCAACGTGAAGGCCACGGGTTCGAATCCCGTCGAGTCCATCTTTTTCAAATGACTCAATCTCCTTTCCAATACAAATTCAGCTTGCGCCTCTTAATCTATAAGTATCTGTCTCAACGGGGAATCATGTGATTTTATTCTATCCGAAGGAAACCCGAAAGTTCAGTTGAACCCGATGGAGAAGAGATGGACGGAGGCCATCCAGCCAGTAGCGGAAGTTTCCTTCGTTTAATCGATCCAGTCCAGCAACAGCCCCGGGTCTTTGGGTTTGGATCGGGAGGGCTGAGACACACGCTCATCCTTTGGATGGGTATCCTGTGGCTTCAGGTCACCTAATGAAGGGAGAGTATCATTCGGACGGGTCGTAACAGGGCGTGCATGAATCTCTTCTGCCATGATGATAGGTCGGGAAGCAGGAATGGAATGGTCAGAACCCGGGAAAGGATCTTGGGCAGGACCCGGGGAGGCAGATGCCGATTTCATGAGCAGAAAGTCTATGAACATCTCGGCCTCGCTTCGTTGTTCGGGGGAGAGACGGGAAACTTTTTCCTCGAGTGAACCCATGTGCAACCTCGATATGATATGTATACCTCTTTCTGTCACTGTTCCGGTATTAAACCACCACAGATCAGAAAAGCCTGACTTCTGGTGGCAGAATGAATCCAGGAATTATTACTCATCTGCGCTTTATCAGGGAATTATCTGCTTGAGAAGAATGAGGATCCTGCAGCTGTGCTCTACGAGTGAGGTGTGAATATACGCCTCATCAAGATCTTTTCCCCCGGCAAAAGTACCATGGCCCCGGGCAATCGTTACCGGTGAAGAGAGCAATTCGTGTGAGACACACTGTGCCAGCTCTTCACTGCCGGGGGATCCCGTTACAACAGGGATGAAAGGACAGAACAGCAGCCCTTCCGAATCCACCGGTGAGATAGCATGTTCCGCCAGTGAAAGGGCGACTGCATGGGGCGGATGGGCATGGACGACCGCTCGGTGTGGGGTCTCGTTGTAAATCTGCCGGTGGACGAGGTATTCGCTTGAAGCCTGGCGGGGGACTTGCCCTACAAGGGGAACATACACCAATTCGCCGGGGA
>JAKLGZ010000121.1 GCA_022710385.1 Methanoregula sp. | reverse complement strand
AAAGACCCGGAGACGGTGATAAAGCAATGCAAGCCACCCACCGAGATCGATGCGGACGTGCAATCGCTGCTCTCTGCATTGCGATCCTCCTGATCCCTGCATCAGTCCTGGCCCTCAGCGCCGGGTATGAGATCCTGCCGAACGGGACGGCATACCGGGCATCGGTCGAGATCATGGATGCCAACCGTTATTCTTTTTCTGAGACGGGATTCCTGGGAGAGAGAATTCCTGTCCAGGTAAGCGATGTCTCGCTCTCGGGCGATTGTCCCCGCAATTCCTGCAGTTACAACAGTTCTGACCGGTTCACCATCACCTTTCCCAAGGGGAATTATACCGTTCACTATACCGGATCGGTCCGGGATAACCATTTCCTGGCCACGTTTCCCGAGCCATACTCAGTGCAGGTGATCCTCCCCCCCCCATTCGATGTCAGGAACCGGTTTATCGGCTCCCTCAGTCCAGGGGCAGAGGTGAGCGAGGGAGACGGCGGCACGGCCATCATCACGTGGAACTCGACAAAGAATGCCGAGCTCCGGTTTTATACTGAGAACAGGGTGACCCTGCTGACCATGTTCGGGCAGTTCTGGATCATCATTGCAGTAGTGCTCCTGCTCCCGTTCCTCTTTACCTGGAAGAGGAAGGCGGGATAGAGCGCCTGACTTCCCAATAAATTAGGCATAATCAAATAAGCTGCCATTAATTCTATCAGCCTATCGTATAATCCGACCAAAAGATCCAAATATTATTGTGCCTAATAATATCCATAATGAAACCATTCACTCGGGTGAAGGTGATAAAAGGGCAGGAGTATTTGTATGAAGTAACACCTTATCGGGATAAAGACAACAAACTCCGCCAGAAAGTCAAGTATCTCGGTAAAAACGTGAATGGTGTCGCCGTCAGAGTTAGATCCCAACAATTGCTACCCAAACGCGTACTTTCCTATGGAGAATTTCTTCCACTAAAACAAATCATCCAGGATCTTCAACTCGAACCCTACCTTGCTAAACTATTCACCCCGACGCAGACTTGGTCTCTCCTTACCATGGCCATGAGCCAGGTCATACGCCCCCGTGCCCTCAGTCATATCAAAAGCTGGTACGAAGGAACAGTACTCTCTGAAGATCACCGTGATCTCCCCCTCTCATCGCAGTCGATCAGTAATCTGCTCAGTACGATCGGAGAGACAACCGTTCATCACGAATTTGCCCGTGAACTTATCCAGCTGACGAATCCTCATCGGACCCTCGTGTATGACATCACGTCGCTTTCTTCCTATTCTGAGCTCATCAACATTCTGGAATACGGCTATAACCGCGACCATCTCGACCTCCCCCAGATTAACCTGGCCATGATCGTCGATCCTGGAAAAGGAATACCCCTCATGTATGACGTCTACCCAGGCAGCATCGTCGATGTCTCTACCGTAAAGAACACGATTGCCAAGATACAGAGCCAGGGGATCAAGGATTGTACTCTTGTCATGGACCGCGGTTTCTTTTCGACTGTGAATGTAGAAGAACTGATAGAGAATGACTATTCGTTTATTATCCCAGCACCCCTCTCAATAAAATCCGTAAAACAGACGATCTCCTCTGTCCATGCCACAATCGAGGATCCGAATAATCTGAAGCTGTACCAGGATGAGCCGATCTTTGTCATGCCAGTCGCGCTCGTGATTGGTTCGGTGACCCTTCAGGGGTATGCATACTATGACCAGAGACGTGAACAGGACGAACGCCACCAGTTCTATCGGCGGGTACATGATATCGCCGAGAAACTGCGCAGAATCACGCTTCGGCCCTGGTTGAATCCGGCTGATGTCGTTAAAGAAACGGCCAAAAGCTATACGCCATACCTGGAATGGACCGTCAAAGAGAATTCGTTTGAGGTCAGTATCCGGAAGAATGCCGTATCCCAGCGAGTGAATCGAATGGGATTGTTCATCCTCTTGTATCAGGGTACCTTCGAATGGGACGAGTGCCTCGCGCTCTATAGATGTAAAGATATCGTTGAGAAAGGTTTCTCGATACTGAAAAATGATATCGAGGCACTGCCGTTGAATGTGAGAAAGGATAGTACGATTGCAGGGTATTTGTTTGTCTGTTTCCTATCGCTTATTCTTCGAATGAGGTTGCTTCGGTTGTTGAAAGAATCGGAGTTGAATAAGAAGTATTCAATCGAAGGTCTGTTGACAGAACTCGAGAAGCTTCGGTTAATGGTTCTTCCTGACGGAGCGAAGATCCCGACTGAGATGACTAAACGTCAGCGGGACATCCTTACTGCTCTGGGTCTTTGTGCCTAATTGACTGGGAGATAAGGTAGAGCGGGGGGCTCCCCTCCACGTTATCCCAAGGATCTATCCTTTTTGAATAACACCCTCGAGGAGAGGAGATTCAGGTCTTCCTTACACCACCAGGGGGCTTCTGATCCGAGAGGAACCGGTGGAGCGGCATTTACCATGGTCCTAATCCCTGCATATAAAGAGTTTCGTGGCCCATGAGACTGCAAAGACCAGGTATTTTGAAACGTAGTCTGATGCCGGGATGAGTGGTAAAAAAAAGAATGAGAGAAACTTCTGATTGCAGAGACTTTACAGAAAAAATTATTTTTTCATTTTGATATCGATCCCGAACTTTTCGGCGTTCCGGTCGGCAAGGGCCTGGATCTTGGCAATCTCGGTTTCGTTCTTCTTCGGTTTGAAGAGGTGGCGGAACCGCTTCTGCTCGACCAGGTAGTCTTCCACCGGCTTTCGCACTACCTTCTTCACCTTCGTGACCATGCCATTCTCCATCTCGTAATTGACCCAAAGGCCGGTCTCAATGGCAAGCTTGCCGATTGCTATCGTCTTCTCTCCTTCGAATCCCCATCCGGTGCAGCAGGGTGCATGGACCTGGATATAACAGGGTCCCGGGGTATTGATGGCCTTCTCGACCTTCTTCTTGAAATCAGGAGGATAGGCGATGGATGCCGTTGCCACGTAAGGGGCGCCGTGGGCTGCAAGGATCAGGGGAAGATCCTTCTTCGGCCGCTTGTTGCCAAACGAGCAGCTCCCCGCGGGGCTCGTGGTGGTGCTGGCATCGTAGGGGGTCGCCCCTGATCGCTGGATGCCGGTATTCATGTAGGCCTCGTTGTCGTAGCAGATATAGGTGAAATCATGACCCCGCTCAAATGCCCCCGAGAGGCAGAGGATCCCGATATCAAACGTTGCACCATCCCCCCCGATCGCAACGACCCTTTCCTTCCTCCCCTGCTTTGCGAGAGCGGCAACAATCCCTGATGCAACGGCAGAGTTGTTCTCAAAGAGCGAGTGGATCCAGGGGACCTTCCATGCCGTTTCAGGGTACGGCGTCGAGAAGACCTCCATGCACCCGGTCGATGAGACGATGATCGTATCCTTTCCCGCAGCATCCAGCATGAGCCGGGCTGCCATGGCAGCACCGCAGCCACCACACGCACGATGACCTGAATCAAAGAGCCCGCA
>JAKLGZ010000120.1 GCA_022710385.1 Methanoregula sp. | reverse complement strand
ATGCCCTTGCTGACCGAGGGTGTCGCCAGCCTGTTCAAGGGACTACGGAATGGAAAGGAGGTGCCCGCAGCCGGAGAAGCGATCGTGCCAGGGGAAGGGGCTGTGACAACGGAAGAGGAGACCAGGACGCGAAAAGGAGAGGCGGCGACAGGGGGGGAGCGGTCAAGGACATCGGGAGGAGAGGCTCTGGGACCTGACGAGGGGCCCTGCCCTTCACACAGGGGAGGAGTCACCATCGAAGAGAAAGCCAAGGCGTACAGCGGTGTCCTGATCCCCCTGACATACACCATCCCCTCCCTGGGGGTCTTCATCGTCCTGCTCTTCGTACTGTTTACGGCCTGGTTCTACGGCGCTCCCTTTGGGATCCGGGAGCAGACCTTCCTGGCGCTGGCAGGGGTGCCGAGCCTCTTTGGGTCGCCCAAGCTCTCGCTCCAGTTCATCCTTGAGCTGATGAGGCTGCCTGCCGACGCCATGCAGCTCTACCTGATCTCCAACCCGTTCCACGTCTACTTTGCCTCTGCCCTGACCTGCATGTCCATGTTCTCCCTCTCTGCCATCGTCACGGCGTTCCTCACCGGCCTCGGTGGACTCAGGGCAAAAAGGGCTCTGATCTCTCTTGTTATCGTAATCCTCGTCCTCTCCGGCGCCGTCATCGGGCTCCGGCTTGGATTCACCTCGCTCCTGGGTGATTCCCCAGAGGGAGGCGAGACCGTGCTGAACATGAAGATGCCTCCGGAGGTAAGCGGGCGGGAGATCGATACAACGATCTACCAACACTATTCGGATGTGTCCCCTCGCCGGGACACGTTCCCTGCTGAAGAGAGTCTTTTGAGACGGATCAAGAGCCGGGATCTCCTCCGGGTCGGGTATAATCCGGACATGATGCCGCTTGCCTACTTCAACAGGGACGGTGATCTGGTCGGGTATGATATCCACATGGCCTATGACCTGGCGAGAACCCTGAATGTCTCCCGCATCGAGTTCATTCCCGTAGACCGCGAGACGTTTCTCGACCGGGTCAACAACGGGAGCTGCGATATCGTGATGTCCGGGGTGGTTCTTGTCCCGGGAATATCGGATGAGGCGAGGTTCACCTCACCGTATCTCGATCTGCACCTGGCCTTCGTCACACGGGATGACCGGAAGGACGAGTTTGCGCAGTGGGACGAGGTTGTGAAGAAAAAAGACCTGGTGATAGGGATTGCCGACACGTCAGCTTATTACCAGACCGCGATCAGGCTCTTTCCCAACGCTACGTTCATCCCCCTCGAATCCCCGGAACGGTTCTTCAACCAGACCGAGGCCGAGGCTCTCCTGACCACTGCTGAGGTGGGGACAGCCATGACCCTGCTCCACCCCTTCTACGATGTCGCGATCCTGCAGCCGTCTGATATCTACCAGATCCCTTGCGTCTATGTGGTCTCCAGAGACTGCGACGATGCCTCACTCATGTTTCTCAATTACTGGCTCGAGATGGAAGAAAAATATGGGTCGCTTGACAAAAAATACCGGTACTGGGTACTTGGAGAAGACGTGGAGCATCAGCCGCCACGGTGGTCTGTGATACGGGATGTCCTGCACTGGGTCGAATGAGGGCATCCTGGTTTATACCTGGAGTCTATCAGGGTCCTGTTCGTTCCAGAAGAAATGGGTGAAAGATACGTTCTTGCAGAGAGAGAGGAAGGATCTCCCGGAGCCACTTCCTCTGGAAAAACGGGTGCGGATACTCCCTGCCACACCTTGACCGCTGCATCACTCGGTGTCGTCCAGTTCCAGTACATCCGAATACTCAGGAGGTATCTGGCTCCCTCGTTCAGCGTATGGAGGATGTGGGCATTCCGGTTCTCCCCGCTGTCGTCATCGGTATCGAGCTGGTGCCTCCTCCCGTTGATCTCCTCAAAGAGGACCATCACGATATCAGAATCCCCGAAGGTCTGCATGTCATAGGGTCGTGTCTCCAGGGGGGAGAATGCAAACTCCCGTGCCTTTCCCGGCTGCTGGTTGAGCACGACCGGGGTATTCAGCGAGATCGCTTCGCTGACGATTGACGGGGGATACCCGTGCTGGATCCATTCCCGGTCCATTGCAGATTTCCCCCCGGCAGGGATGATCCCTGCCTTGTACTGCTCTGGCATGAGGATCAGCCCCTCCTCGAATTCATACTCCATGATGGAATCCGGGTCCCATGCTGAATCCACCACTTCCCGCTCGTCCAGCTTGTCGAGGATGTTCGAATCGATCACCTCCTTCGTCCAGTTGTTGGGAGGGCCTATGAACGTGTTATACACGGCCTCGATATTCCACTCGATCCCAGCAAAGGGGGGTTCTTCCGACCGGACCGTGGATCCCCGTGCCTTCCCTTTCGTGCCGCAGAGAATAAAGGACATCCTCCTGTCACATCGACCACCTGCTTGAGAGGACCGGGGGGGTGAATCAGTTGCATCGCGTTCAGCGGAATTTGATGATGCCCAGGAGTACCATCACGATGATGGCGAGGATGACCGCTCCAAGGAGTCCAAAAATGAACCAGCCGATGAGAAAAGCGATCACCGACCCGAGCCCGAGCGCCTTCCAGTTCACGTCAATTGCCATGATTCAACTCCGAAATAGTTGCATGTTCCCGCCCTCATCCCTCACACCGGGCCCATGAGCGTTGGCAGGAACCATCCCACGATGGTGGTCGCACTCCAGATAACGACCGCAATGACCAGGGATTTGAGCCACCCGATCTTGTAGAGGCTTCGCAGTGCCAGCAGCCACACGATCCCCGCAATCAGTGCGGCAATCCACCCCGGGCCCAGCAGGAACGAGAAGGCGGCATAGATGACGGTGCCGGCAATGGCAGCCAGCAATGCGGTAATGATACCCTCTTCTTCACCAAGCAGCTTCACGATCACATAGATGATAATCGTTGAAATGATCAGGGGGACCAGAATCGTCAGAAGGGCAGACCCAGGCGATGCCATAGTACAGGCCTCCTCTCCTTCATAGTATTAATGAATGCTGATTGGTTTCAGAATTCAGAAGAAGAAATTACTGCCTTTTTGGTAAAACCCTGGATTTCCCTGGGACTATGGTGATTTCTGTGACGGATGTGAATCGGGGATGGAGGGTTGAGAGTCTTTTAAAGCGCCAAGAGAGGAGATGAGGAGTATCTTCACCCTGTGACAGGCTCCTCTCCCTGTCTCCATCCTTGACGTCATAGTGCACTGACCGTGAAGGGGGCATCACTCGCATCTGTGCAGGCCGGATATGTGGTGCTGGTTACCCTGATACGGTAATCAGTCCCGAGGGGGGTGCTGAACGGGACCGTCAGGCTGTACGAGCCGGAGCCACCCGACCCGAAGGAAGTGCCTGGGGTGATTACCGCCACTACCGTTGAGCCCCGGAGCGCCTCGATCTTCACGGTGGATCCCGGATCACCGGTATAGCTCCAGCTGATCGTCTGGAGGGAACCCCGAACCCAGTTATCACCGCCGTTGGGCGATGTCACGGTGATCGCAGGAC
>JAKLGZ010000012.1 GCA_022710385.1 Methanoregula sp. | reverse complement strand
CTGGGAGATGGCCGTGATACGGAGAGAGATAGAGACGATCAATGCAGCGATCTACCAGCTTGCCGACGCGAACGTCGCCGGCCCAATCCTCGTCAAGCTCCGGACAGAGCTGATCACTATCGAGCGGCTTTCAAACCGGATTGCCGTGATCAAGCATACCTCTTTCATCCCGGCCGCGTACACCATCGCGGAACTGGCTGCTGCCGGAGTGATCGGCATCCTGTTTTTCGTGAAGATAGAGTTGTGGTACGAGGGGGTCGTTCTCTTCTCCGTCATCACCGCCCTGCTCATCTCCCTGATCCTCCTGATCAAGGACATGGATGACCCCTTCGAGGTCGGCAGGAAGTCCTATGCTGACGTCGATCTCTCGATCCTTTTTGACCTCCAAAAGGACTGGGAGAGCAGGGCTGCACAATAAGAAAATCCTCATCCCTGTTCTTAACTTCAGGTTGGTGAGACTGATATCTCCAGGGGCTCTCATGAAACAAAGAGAACTGCCATCATCCTGCTTCAGTATGTCAGGTTATTGAGACCGATATCCCCCGGGGCCTTCACGATCCCAGGGAACTCCCCTCTTCCCCCTCACTCCCCTGTCACGAACCTGAGGCCGAGGATACCGGCAACGATCAGGAAGAGGCAAAGGAGACGGGCGGTCTCCCGGGACTCCCCGAAGAGGACCATCCCAAGAAGCACGGTCCCGATCGCCCCTATCCCTGTCCAGACCGCATAGGAGGTGCCGAGCGGGAGGTCACGTAGTGAGAGGGAGAGGAAATAGAAACTCCCGGCCATCAGCCCGACCGTGAGGAGGGAAGGGATCAACCGGGTGAAACCATCGGAATATTTGAGCCCGACCGCCCAGCCGGTCTCCATGAGGCCGGCAACAAGGAGGGTTGCCCATGCAGAGATCGTCATGATCATGGGTCTGGATCGTGAAGGATTAAAAATCCAACTCGGCAGGAGGATCTACGTCAGCTTAATGCAATCGGGAGCCCAACGTCCCTGGTATCCATCATGCCAGGTGAGACCTTTCCCCGCGAGGAGCGGTACGATGCACTCCAACGCTTCTTCATCCGCCCGTTCTTCCTCTCGCTCACCATCGGGATCCCGTTCTGCATCTTCAAGCTCCTCTTCGGCCTGACGGCATACAGGACAGGGGTACTGTGGCTTGTGATCTTCGGAGGGATTGTTGTTGTCTGGGCATGCCTCGATATCCTGATGAACACTGGCCGTTCCCTCCTTGATCTTGCTGGACGGAATGCCCCTTTTGAGTACTGCACGATTGCACAGATCGGAAAGCTGGTCCACCGGCCTATGGTCTTTCTTGCCGTCGATACCCTGCTCTCGTTTGTCATCATCTGCCTGATGCTCTGGTCAGGATGGATCACGCGTCTTTCGCAGAACGAGCTCTACCTCTGGTACGGTGCGACGACCCTGAACCTGATCAGCCTGTCGCTGGTCTCCCTCTATAACGAGGTCAGGAAATCCTAAAAAAAGGATCGCCAGATGCAGGCATTCCCCCCGATCCTGATGCCCTGCCTGCCGGGAGAGCGGAGGAGGGGGTTTGCATGGTGCTGGATCATAGGTGCTCGAATGATGTGGCATCGCAAGGACACTCCGGATACGTCAGGGGAGCGGATCGTTCGGGGTGGTCAGGGTTCACAGTGAAGAACCAGGCAACCATGATATAGGGAAGGCCGGCCGCGAGCAGGAACGCGAGTACTCACGCGGCTCCGATACATCGAAGAGCTGCCGCAACGAGTAATTCCTGTGGTGGACTATTATCCCGTGATCGTTATTGGGGGAGGGCCGGCCGGGCTCTTCTGCGGAGCCGAAGCGGCAGGGTCCGGCCAGGGGGTGCTCCTCCTCGAAAAAATGCCTTCCTGCGGGAGGAAGCTCCTGGTGACCGGATCCGGGCAGTGCAATCTTACCCATGACGGGGACATCCGGGATTTTTTCAAAAAGTACGGGGATCATGGCGCATTCCTCCGATCCCCGCTCCGGAAGTTCTCGAACCATGACCTCGTGGCCTGGTTCACCAGCCGCGACCTCCCCCTTGCTCCTGATGAATCCGGTAAAATCTTCCCGAAGAGCAGAAAAGCGGCCGATGTCCTCTCGGTGCTGCTCGCGGAGTGCCGGAAAAACGGGGTCGTGATCCAGTATGGGGAAGCCGTTAAAGAAGTCCGGCGGTCCGATACCAAATTCCATGTCCGGACCGGAACTGCGGAATACGAATCCGGAGCGCTCGTGATCGCGACCGGGGGGTCATCCTACCCGGCCACCGGATCGACCGGGGACGGCTTCTCCCTTGCAGCGTCGCTCGGGCACCATATCGCCCCGGTTGGCCCGGCCCTTGTCCCGATCAGGGTTCGTGACTATCCGTTTGGAGAACTTTCCGGGATTTCGTTTGAGGGACTCTCCCTCTCCCTCTTCCGGGAAGGAAGAAAGGTCCGGGGGGGAGGCGGGGATCTCCTGTTCACCCACACCGGACTCTCCGGCCCCGGCATCCTGCACCTCTCGCGGTTTGTCCTGCCCGGTGACACCCTGAAGATCTCGTTCCTCCCTGGAATGAGGCAGGAGCTGCTCACCAAAGATCTGGTCGACAGGATAGCGGTTTCCGGGACAAAACAGGTGAAGTCCATCCTCTCGGGATATTCTCTCCCGGCACGGTTTATCGCGAGGATTCTCGAACTGCTCGACCTCCCTGCAGACCTTACTGGTGCCCACCTCCCAAAGAAGGAGAGGGAGGAACTCGTCGGAATGCTTACTGCATTCCCCTTCGTTGTGTCCGGTACAGGAGACTGGAACGAGGCGATGGTGACACGGGGGGGTGTATCGCTTGACGAGATCGACCCTACAACGATGGAATCGCTCATCGTCCCCTGCCTGTATTGTATCGGGGAGGTCCTTGACATCGATGGCGATACCGGGGGATACAACCTCCAGGCAGCCTTCTCGACCGCAATGGCAGCAGCACGGGACCTTGCCACCAGGTAGTGTTCAGGCGGGTTGTTCTTCGAGCAGTACCAGACGGCGAACGTACATCCGCGCCCAGAGATAGGCGACCATGCTTCCCAGGATATTTCCAAGCACGATTCCGATCCAGACCCCTGTCTCGCCATACCCCAGCACGATCCCGAACAGCACGACAAAGACTGCCACGAATGCGAGGCCACGGAAGAGGTTGATCACGAGCGAGGTGAGTCCCCTGCCGGTCCCCTGAAAGACCGACAGGGACAGCATCCCGGCCGGCATGAAGACCAGCAGTACTGAAATGACCCGGAGAAACGATGCGATCCGGGGGGTGAGGAAGGCCGTCGTTTCCGAATAGGTGAACAGGAGTGCTATCTGTCCGGCAAAGACAAAGATCAGGACTGCCATCACTGCTGCAATCATGATACCAAGCCGTATCGCATACCCAAGGGCCAGGGTCAGGTTCCGGTACTTGCGGGCGCCGTAAGCAGCACCGATTACAGAGATGAGGGTCGTTGCAATCGCGATCTCGGGTACCACGGCAAACATCAGGAGGCGCCAGCCGGAGGTGTATACCGCCACGGCATCGGTGCCGGCGACCATGACGAGGATCCCGTTGATGATGATAGAAAGCGCCGACATCAGGAGATATTCGACACTGGCAGGCAGCCCCACTCCAAGGATAGCCCGGGAAACAGACCTGTCAGGGACAAAGCCCTTCATCGTTATGGAGAGGTAGGTATCCTTCTTTACGAGGAACCAGTACAGGATGATGAGCGTCACCGAGACGATTGAGATGACCGTCGCCACCGCAGCCCCGGCAATCCCAAGACCTGCCCAGTAGATGAGGACAGGGTCAAGGACGGCGTTCAGGATCGAAGAGAACGCCATCGCGTACATCGTCCTCTTCGTATCACCTTCTCCCCTGAGGATGGCATAGGCGATGTTATTGAAGAGGATAAAAATCGTCCCGATAAAAAGGATCCTCCCATACTCAGCTGCAAGGGATGCAGCCTGGCCGGCACCGAGGAGCACAGCGATGGGTTCGGCGAATAGGATCAGGGGGATGGTCAGGATCACCGCAATGGCAGCTCCCATCAGGATCCCGTGCATTGCAGCATGCTCGGCTCCCTGCCGGTTTTTCCCCCCAATCTTGCGGGCAACTACCGAGGAGACCCCTGCCCCAAGCCCGTTTCCAAGGCCGATGAACACCATGAAGAGCGGCGTCATGAACCCGACTGCCGCGAGCGCATCTGCCCCGAGCCCTGCCACCCAGATGGCATTGATCAGGTTATAGACCGACATGAAGAGCATCGCGGCCATCATCGGGAGGGAGAGCTTCCGGATGGCGGTCTTCGGATCTCCCATGAGGAGTGCGACTCCTTCGGTCATCGCGCGGGCATGTTCCGGCTTTGCCTCCGGATGGAGAGGATCAGAAGGATCGGTCATGGTTCAATGGCTCCTCGACTCTTCAGGGGTGGTAAAAGGGGTCCCTGGACCGAAAAATCCGGACCTGACCGTGTTCACCCTTCAGGGTTTCTGATCTCCTGCACCCTGCCGACCGTCCCATCGGTCAGCCGGACTTTTATGCCGTGGGGATGGAAGGAGGAGCCGGTCAGGATCTCACGGACGGTCCCTTCGGTCATTCTCCCGCTCCTCTGGTCTTTCTTCTGGACAATCCGGACCGGTATTCCAGGCCTGATATGGTCCCGCGACCGGCCATCCTTTGCGCTGCTCATGGACTCGCTTCCCGTAGTAGCCGCTATATGAGGTGGCGAAAACCCTTGAAGGGTGCCTGACTGGTATCACAGATGCGGCATGATTCTCTATCTATTGGAGTTCTTTGGATAAATGCCCACCTGTGTGAAAAGGGTAATCTCCGGGGTTACGCCAGATGGAAAGAATCAGAGATGAACACGGGAAAAATGAGAGTGCACTATGCTGGTGCAGTCAATGAAGCGCACCTGTGCGGGAAGAGCTCTCTCCGTTATTACGCCCGAGTTAAAGAATCAGCCATAAACGCTGGAAAATGAGAGTGCAGTACGCTGATACTGTCAATGCAGCGCACTTGGCAGGAAGAGGGCAACTTCAAAGGCGATCAGGATGATCACCACCCATTCGAGGAAATTGGAGTGCTGGACATCCACTTCATCGGACAGCATCCGGTAGTTCTCGCGGATGATCCCAATACGGCGGTTGAGGCTCTCGGTCCATTGCTGGCTCCTCAATACTTTCAACGCCATGGCATAGACCCGTGCATAGTACACATCCTCGGTGATCTTGATCAGGTTGTTGACCTTCTCCACGATCTCGGAGACTTCGGTCTGGGTCCGCATCAGGACCTTCATGAGCGAGTGGTACTGGCGAACCTTGCTATACCAGAAGAGCCGGTCTGCAACCTCGATGTCATCATACATCTTCTCCATCTGGCGGGAGAGCTCGCGGTCATAAAACCTGAGTTCGAGCACCTGCACCGCAGCAAACTCGATCAGCTCAATCAGGTCGGAGGGCGGCTGGGGGCTGATCAGGATCGCCCCGTTCCAGGAGAGGATCGCCCGATCATCCCGGGCATAGCTCAGCTGGTTCTGGAGGGTATCCTGCCGGATTTCCGGGGAGAAGTCCTCCTTTTCTCCAAGGAGGATCTCGACCGGATCAACGCTCTCGTCAAGACGTTCAGAGAGGTAGATGGTATAATCATCGTAGAAATCCTCATCGATCGAGCGATCGCCAACGATCGACGCCAGGATGGTTCGGACCTGCAGCAGGGCAGCAGAAAAGTGGGGATCGAGCACCCCTTCTCCGGAAAAACGGGCTGCAGCGTCCTGCAGTGCTGATGCAGGGGCGTCCATCTCTTCAAGGATGAGGCAGATGCTCATCGCCCCGAAATCAAACACTCTCGATACGACCGTGAAGGTACAACCCGTGCCACGGATCTCGGCATATGCCGGCTGAAGACGGAGGAGGAGTGGGGGCTCTTCGATGGTCATGGAGGTCGGGCGGACCCTGACAAACCCGGTTCGTGCGATTGCCATGCTGCTCGCCAGGGCCTTTTCCAGGGCACTAAGGTCGATCTCGTCCCCTACATCGTAAATACGGTAGAAGCGGATGGCATACACAGGGGATCACCCGATCTCTTCAGAGTTCTGGAAGAATAGAGCGGGATAGGAGATAAGGATTGAGGGATCCGGCAGGTTATGAGACTTTTGACAGTTGTTCCCGGATCTGTTCAAATTCTCCATCCCAGGCCGCCAGTTCGATGAGCATGGGGCCGAAACAGGGTTTTACAAACGGCATAAGGATCTTCTGCTTCTTGATCTTGAAGCCCATGAGCATGGGATTTTTAAGGAGGATGATGACCCCCCGAAACTCGAACCCTGGGGGGATCTCGTAGTATTCCTTGCTGTTCTCTTTCACATACTCGTTGATAGCCTGCTCGGTGGTATCGTTCAGGATGATGGTTGAACTGAGTCGGTTGATACACCGATTGACTGAAAACATCATGAACTGGTGGAGCATCGTACTACAAAAATCCGACGTCCGGGGAAGGTTACGATCCAGCTGCCTATAGGATGTACTGGTCTAAAAGAGGGTTTCGACATCAGGAGACTAGAGCGGCCCCTGTAATGTTACGATGGCGCTGGGGAAAAGGATTATGACTTGAGATACCCGTTCCGCTGGAGCCATTCGACCTGTGGCCGCGTGTAGCGGTACGAGATATCGCACTTTTCATCCTGGAAACTCCAGGGAGTGATGATGAGCACATCGCCTTCCCGGATCCAGAGGCGTTTTTTGATCGTGCCCTTGATCCGGCCCATCCGGGTCACCCCGTCAGCACAACGGACACTGATATGGTTTGCACCAAGCATCGATTCAGCCCTGGCAAAGATCTCCTTCTCTCTCTTCTTCGGCAGCCGTACACGGACGATCTCGGTCCCGGGCCCGTTTTGTGAATGCGTGGTGCTGGTCAGGAAAACAACTCCGTCAATGAAGGATATTATAAATGTTGCCAACTGGCTTTAACCTATCCATGGAGTGAGCCTCTGAGCCTCTGCCCCCCCTGGCAGTACCATTTTATGGAAGGGATACCTTTCTCCCCGGGCAATGGGCGCCTTCCTGCGATATGGTGGGCCGGCGCTCCCTTTGTGCATGGGTCGCCAGCAATTCCCCACTCTTCCTGCGTTCTGTCTCCTCCTAAAAGTATATGTGGAAAAGGACCGATGTATAGAGGAAAAGGAACGTAATCATATGCAGGGAAGTAAACTCTACGTTGGAAATCTCACGTATTCTGTCAATGAGGAACAATTAAAAAAATTATTCTCAGCATACGGGGATGTAAAGGAAGTTCGTGTCATTGAGCGGAAGGGCTTTGGATTCGTCGAGATGGCGACCCCCGAGGATGCCGAGAAGGCAAAGGCAGCCCTCAACGAGACGATGTTTGAAGGCCGCACCCTGAAGATCGATGAGGCACGCCCGCCGCAGCCCCGGACCAGTTTCCGGCCACGGTACTGATCGTCTTCTCAACTCTTTTTTTATTTCACAGAAACGGGTCACCGGAGATCTCCATCACGTGTGGAGACGGGAACTGATAGAGAGCGGTACCCTGTGTTGCCAGGAGGGCATTTGCGTCCTGAACGCCTGGCCCAAAAGAAGTGAAAAGGATCCCCTGGCTCATCTCCAACCAGTTTCCGGGAGCCCGGTCTCGCTGAAAGGGGAGATCTTCCTGAACGGAGAGAGAATTAATCTGCCCTGATACCTCATCCTGCCGGGCATACGAGAATCGCCCTTTGGAAAAGCAGGAGATCTCATCTCCTACTGCTCTTCACTCCTTCTCACGATAAGCACTGGCAGGGTCGCGTTCTCGATCACCCCAAGGGAGACCGAGCCCATCAGCCGGTGGAGGAGATTGGTCCTCCCATGGGAGCCGATCACGATCATCCCTGCATGCTCCGCATCGGCAATACAGTTGATCTCCCGGGATGGATTTCCGGTCACGAGGAAGGTCCGGACAAGGAACTCTTCCTCTGCAAGAGCTATCTCGATTGTCTTCAGTTCCTGGCGGGCATTGTTCAGGACCCTTCCGGCAATCTGCCGCTCGTATTCACCCGATGGGTCGTCCCCCCCGGATGGTTCTGCAAGGACTTCTTCTGTCTTTCTGGTATCAAGCACGTGGACGAGGATCACCTCTTTGCAGCCTGCATTCCGAAGCTGGATCACATAGCCGAGGGCACTTACTGACGTCTCCGAGAAATCAGTAGCATACAGGATCTTTTCAAGAAACATACCTGCACATCACAAAAAGACTACTGGCCGGCAATCCCGCATTAAGGCATCGGATTGGTCCGGAATCCTGATGGTGGACAAAGAGGGGTATCCCCTGATTATGCCGTGGGAAATCCTTGAAATCAAGGGATGTCCAAGTACCTGGGTATGAAGGTTGTCGCATTCAACGGGAGCCCGCGGAAAGAGGGGAATACCAAGCACCTGCTGGAACACGTACTTGCTCCTCTCAAAGAGGAGGGCATCAGCACTGAACTTGTCCAGGTAGGCGGAAAGAAAGTCCATGGATGTACCGCCTGCGGGAAATGTTTTGAGAATCAGGACGGGAGATGCGTGATCGATGATGATATCGTGAATGGCTGCATCGGAAAAATGGCCGCTGCTCAGGGGATCCTTATCGGTTCACCGACGTATTTTGCCGATGTGAGTGCCGAGACCAAAGCCCTGATCGACCGAGCCGGTTTTGTCGGGATGGCCAACGGTGGGCTGTATGCAAGGAAAGTCGGGGCAGCGGTGGTGGCTGTCCGGAGAGCAGGGGGGATCCATGTCTTTGACACGATCAACCATTTCTTCGGCATCAGCAACATGTATACCGTCGGGTCGTCCTACTGGAACATCGGGATGGGACTCAATCCCGGCGAGGTGGATGAGGATCAGGAAGGGATCGGAACCATGGAGAACCTTGGCAGGAACATGGCCTGGATCCTGAAAAAGATTCACGGTACGTAACTCTTCCCGGCCGAAAATACCCAGCTCCCCGGATTCCTGGTGTCCATATCCCCGGGTCATTCCCCGTGCCAGGACTTGTACGGGGACGGGCGGTCCTCCTTATGAAACAGGGGGTATTACACTGCAGGGAGCGGCCCGGCTTCTGCCATGATTTTATACTTTTCCAGCGTTATTGCATTGCATGGAGGGTATTGTCGGCACGGTCGAATTCCAGATGAGCCTCCTCCTCTTTGTCGCCCTTGCCGGTTACCTGCTTGCATCACGGATCAACCAGTCAGCGGTTGTGGGAGAGATCCTGGTTGGGCTTGTCGTGGGGCCGAGTGTGCTTGGCCTGATCACCTATACCGATTTTGTTGCCAGTATCGCCCATCTTGGGGCCGTCATCCTGCTCTTTGTGATCGGGCTCGAGTTCGAGATCAGGGAGATCTTCCGGTTAAAATACGCGATCATCGCTCTTGTCGGGGTTATCGTCCCGTGGCTTGGAGGGTACTGGGTCTCGCTGCTGTTCGGATTCAACACTGCCAGTGCCATCTTCATCGGGACTGCCCTGACCGCAACCAGTATTGCCATCACCGCCAACATCCTCAAGGAGCTTGGCAAACTTGATACAGAAGTTGCCAAGGCGATCATCGGCGCGGCGGTCATCGATGATATCCTCTCGCTCATTGCCCTGTCAGCAACCACCGATATTGTGTCAGGCACCATCAGTTTCTCATCAGTCACCCGCCTGGTGATCATCGCGATCATCTTTGTTGCCGGGGGTGCCTGGATCGGGAGAACCTTGGTGAGCCGGCTCATCGTGAAAATGGACGAGTCGGAAATTGCCGGGAAGTATCCCGAGTTTGTCTTCATCTTTGCCATGATGTTTGCCTTCTTCTATGCCATGTGCGCCGAGCTGATAGGGCTCTCAGCAATCGTCGGGGGTTTCATTGCAGGGGTATCATTTGTCGGCGTGAATCTGAAACGGAGCAGGAACCTCCGGGAAGGAGCGGAGTACCTCCAGATGATCTTTGCCGCGGTCTTCTTTGTCTCGCTTGGCGTCCTTGCCGATGTGCACCAGCTCACGGTGCCCATCCTGGGGTTCCTGATCGTTCTCACCCTCGTCGCGATCATAACAAAGGTTGTCGGCTGTGCCATCCCTGGTCGATTGACGGGACTGTGCGGAAAGGACAGCCTCATCCTCGGGTTTGGTATGGCACCACGGGGTGAGGTTGCCATGATCGTGGCCTTGATCGGGCTTGAGCAGGGAGTCATTGGACAGGAGGTCTACGTTGTGATAATCCTCATGAGCCTGTTGACCACCCTGATAACCCCCATCATCTACCGGAACTGGCTCTACAAGGGTGAATACTGCACCTACCCGCAGGGAGAACCGTAGTCTCTTTTTTCCTGGCATCCCTGTGTTCATTCCTTTCCCGGTGTTCATTCCTTTCCCGGTGTTCATTCCTTTCCCGGTGTTCATTCCTTAGTATCCCTGGGATGATCAAAATCGGATCCCTTGGGATGATCCCAATCTATTTCTCTCTCTTGTACCGAGCTCTTCAGGATCACGGATCATGCCGTTCTACTGTCAGCAGTGCGGGGAGTGCTGCACCCAGATGGGCTATGTCCATGAGATCAAGGCTGACCTTGGAAACAATGAATACCTGATACGGAATGTGTATACCGGGGAGGAGACCCGGTCCCGGGTCTCTCCCCTGATGCTCCACCTGTTCGAAGACAGGAGCACGTTTGAGCAATGGCCCAAGGCCTGCCCGTTCTTCCGATGCAACGCCGATGAGAGGAAAGGCTACTGCACTGTGTACCCGACCTGGCCGGAGATCTGCCAAGAGTTCGGCTGCTGGCGTCTCCTTATCCTTGACGCTAATGGGAGGAGAGCGGGGAGGGTGATGATCGGGACCTACCTTGCCTGCGAGGATGCTACCCTCCGGCAGGTCTGGGACTATCACATCAGGGAGATGGAAGTGGCTGACGATGCAGAATGGATCAGGAAGGTGACCAGGATCCTCACCAGGCTCGGATATACCGTCATCCGATAGACCGGCTGGGGAGGCAGGGAATCCCGGTTCCGATTCACCGGCCTGTGAGAAGCAGACTTTCTTCGAAAGTTCCCCCGCGGGGCTCTTGCCTGTTCTCCGGAATGAGCAGAGCGGAAGGAGGAGGTCTGGCCTTTCCTCCTCTCTGTTTCATCAATGATGATGGGAGATGAAAAAGATCAAAAAGACCTCATCTTAGTTCCATGGTATCCGAACTTCCGGCGAATCGGCAGTTTGAAATAGTTCCGGAACGGCATGTTCCGTTATAGCAGTTGGAGGTAGTAGAATGATGAGATCTTCTGCCATTCTTATGATGGTACTGATGCTTGCAGCTTCCGTGGCAGTTTCTTCTGCAATGATCACCACGGTTCCTGTTACCGAAGCCGTTCCTGTAACGCTCCCGGCACCCGGGAGTGAACAAGGATATTTCTCGATCAATTCCGTCCCCTCTGGCGGGGATGTATACTTCGATAGTGCGTTCTGGGGAGAAACCCCTGTTGTCGTGACGGTATCTACAACTGGTACTCCCACCCATACGATCAGGATTACCCTTCCCGGTTATGAGGAATGGACTTCGACCTACAATGGCAATCCCATGGCTGGCCAGACGATCCCGATCACAGCCCAACTCGTCCCAAGCGCACAGACCGGGAACATCCAGGTCGTCTCTACGCCATCGGGTGCCATGGTCAGCCTTGACCGTAGCCAGTCTGCAAACACTCCCTATGTCTTCTACAATATCCCGGTTGGTTCTCACGAAGTGTCGGTGTTCATGTCGGGTTACCAGACCTTTTATACCTCTGTGAACGTCAACAAGGGGCAGACTGCGTATGTGAATGCCATCCTTCAGCCTGAATCCACGACAGGCACCCTTTCGGTGAGCTCTTCTCCAAGCGGAGCTGCGGTGTATGTCGATGGCATCTACCATGGTGTTACGAGCACCACAGTAGGGAACCTTATCCCGGGCTCCCACTCGGTCAGGTTATCCAAGGCAGGGTACCTGGACTGGACCGGCTCGGTCAGCATCTCGGCGGGCTCTACCACGTACCTTGATCCCTCCCTCGTGAAGGATCAGCAGCCCCAGTATGCAACGGTCAGCATCACGTCAAACCCGGCAGGGGCGAGTGTCTACGGTGACGGGGTGTATGTCGGCCAGACCCGTGCCGGGAGCCCCCTCGTCTTTACCTCGGTAAAACCCGGGACCCATACCCTCCTCCTCACCAAGTCTGGGTATCAGGACTACTCGGTCACCCGGACCGTCTCAGCCGGACAGAACTATGATGTCGATGTTACCCTGAACCCGGTACAGAACCCGACTACGGGGGGAATTTCGATCATCTCGGCCCCAAGCCAGGCCGAGGTCTACCTGAACAATGCCTATAAGGGGCTTACTCCCGTCACCCTGGATAGTCTCGCCCCGGGATCCTACACCGTGCTGCTCCGGCTGAGCGGGTATCAGGACTGGCAGGCGACCCAGCAGGTGACAGCAGGCCAGACTGCCCAGATCTCGGCGACCCTGACTCCCTCTGCGACACCAACGCCGACCCAGAGCGGGCTTCTTCCCCTGGTGGTTCTCGCAGGAATTGGGATCGTGTTCTTAGCGCTCGGGAAGAGATCCTGAACCCTTTTTTTCTGAGAAACTAAAAAGAGAGGGAGGAAAGGCATTTTCCCCCAGGGTCCTGGAAATGAAGAATTACTTTCGCTACCTGTGATCCCGCTAGGTCACGGATATCACTTCAGCACGATCATCCTCCTCTTCAGGGATGAGGAGCCAGGCGATGAGGTAGGCGATCACTCCGACACCGATGGAAAGGAGGGTGAGCACCACCCAGACGATCCGGATCATGTTCGGATCGATATCAAAATAATGGCCGATCCCACTGCATACTCCCCCGAGAAGCCGCTCTGTTTTCGGCCGGTAGAGTCGTTTCATGAAAGACATTTGGGGGATGCCACGTCTTAATGGTTACACTGGAACATTTCGGGCCTTCCCCCGAAGGAAGGGGATACCTTGTGCGCATATTGCCGGTGCATCAATCCCGATCATTCCCCGGAGCGCTGATCTCGATACCTCATACCTCTTTTACCATGCTCCGATATGAGACGATTCAGGGAGCCGGTTGATCGTAGGGGTGCCTCCCCGGATGGGCAACAGAAGGCATAACCCCTGGCAAGTGCGTATCCATCAGTACTCTTATGCCAGTCTGGCCGATCCTTCCCTCCTTTGGAACATACCGTATGGCTTATACCCGCCGTTACCAAACGTAGCTCTACTCATGGGATCCTATTTCCGCGGTGATGTCCTCCTCGCTCCACTCTGCATCTCGAAAGGGAGGGAAGCGAAGGTCCGGCCGGTGGTGGTCCTCGGTTCATCCGGACGTTCCGGGCTGTTCGTTATCGCGGTATCGAGCACCCTCCCTTACGAAGGACCAGTGGTCCCGATCTCGATCGATGACTTTTCCGAAGGGGGGCTCGACCTGGTGGCGGAGAGTTACCTCGTCTGCTCCCGTATCTGCCGGATCAGGGTCTCTGATGTCATCGGGAAGAAAGGCAGGCTCACAAGAGAGATGATACAAAACCTCCCCGTTCCGGAAAGGGGCGATACCATCCCATAGGCATCACGAATTTCCCGGGGGAGTCCTCCCGAACCTTCCATGAAAGGGAGCGTTGAAGGATTCCTGGTGGTATGCTGGTCCCGGTCGCCTGTTCCTGCCTCCACTATCCGCAGGATTAATGGCTGTACAGAAAAATCCTGTATCATGGCATCATACTGCATGATCAGCACGGCCGGATCATGGAAGTTTCCCGCTGTGCTTGGGATCATCGGGCTTCTGATCGGGGCGATATTCCTGTTCTTCCCCCACTTGTCACTCACCCTCGTGATTTATCTCTTTGCCGCGATTGCGCTGATTGCCGGCATCCTCCTCCTTGCTGCTGCTGCCTTCCTTGCGAAGGGAAGTGGTGGATTTTTTGCTGTCCCTCTCGTGCTTGGTGTCATTGCCGTTATCCTTGCCGTATATTCATTTCTCAATCCCGAGAGCACCGCAACATTCATTGCGATCGTGATCGGGGCAGGTTGCATCATCATGGGATTGATCGGGGCCTTCACTGCTCTCTTCCAGCCTTCCCCTGCGATCAGGAGGGCCCTCCTTGCGGTTGGTGGTTTTGTCCTTGCCGGGCTAGGCATCATCATCCTCCTGTTCCTCCAGCGCTCCGTCCTCCTGATATTCCAGCTCCTGGGGGCATTTCTCCTGATTGCCGGGGCGGTTGCCCTCATCGGGGCAGCTGTTATAGTGCTCCGAAGGAGACCCAATGAACCTGGGAGGAGACCCGACGACCCTTCCGTGATTGATGCGGAGTTTCGGGAAGGGTAAGAGCGGTCGTATTGCATCACGATCTCTCCCGTTCCAATGACACTGCCGACGGTAGTTCCATCTTTGATGATCGACCCATGGCGTTCACCGGTGGTTACTATGAAACTACTACCGGGATTTACATCGTTGTTTTGTGTAGTCCACGAGTGATTCATGTAATTCTTTTGGAAAAAAATGTGAGGATATCCCCTCGCCTGGATTTTCAGGGAGTTCCGGGGAGCCGGGGGTCCTTTGCTGCAGCCCCTCGGTGGTATCACTGGTATCACTGAAGGATACTGGATGCTCCTTCGGCAAGGACGATCATGAGAAGCGATGCAAGGAAGAACCCAATGACCGTGAAGAGAACAGAGGGGAGGCGCTTCCACCGGAGGATCCAGGCAATTGCCGGCGTTCCATACAGGCCGATCCCGGGGATCCATGCGATCAGGATGCAGGATACAGGGCCATACCGGTGCAGGGACTGGTGCTCCTGCATCTTCTCCTCGACCCTGCTGATCCAGCCCGCTACCCGATCAGAGGTGAGAGCGAAGGTCTGGAGCGCTTCCCAGATGCCCAGGCAGATACCGAATGCAAAGGCGGTCATGATCGCGAGTACCAGCCAGGGATCAAAATCGAGGATCACCCCCACCGGTGCAGCAAGTGCCTGAAGAGCAGCCGTTGATCCGATAAAAGAGAGAACAGAGGCGAAAGATTTGCCGGATAAAATGCCGAGGAGCAGGGGGACGCCGATGCCGATCAGTAGCAGGGAAATGAGAATTTTTATGATCTGCACCTCGAGAAGGATGCTTTTTTTCTGCACCATACCTGGTCAAAGGTTGCCCCTGGGGAGATAAATAACCCGCTCCCAGGGGCATTGATGAAAACGGCCATCCCCTGGTCACCTGATTCTGACAGGCATCAGGCCTCACCAGTGTCATAACCAGCGGATTTCTCCTGCTGTTGCGGGGTGTCCGGTGTGAAGGGCGGGCTTTGGAGAGCGGTTCAGGAGATCCGTTTTTCATCGTCGCTGAAACGACGGAGTATTTTAATAGTTCCTGACGTAATGTATGATCCCAGTATGAGCCTGAAAAGGAGCCTTGCCGGGATCATTCCCGAAGACAAGATCTCCCTCCTCTCGGACCGGTACGAGGTGATCGGGGATCTGGCGATCCTCGACATTCCCGCGGGGCTTGAGGCATACCAGGACGACATCGCCCTTGCTCTCATCTCAAAACGGAAGAATATCCGGACGGTACTGAGGAAATCCGGAAAAATCGAAGGGGCCGGGCGGCTTGCGGCCTTTGAGGTCCTGATCGGATCCGGTACAATAACCGAGCACCACGAGGGCGGATACCGGTATCGGATGGATGTGGCAAAAGTCTTTTTCAACAGCCGCCTTGGGACGGAGCGGATGAGGGTGGCAGCCAAGGTCAGGCCCGGCGAGAGGGTGCTTGTTCCGTTCTGTGGTGTCGGCCCTTTTGTGGTCCCGGCTGCAGCACGGGGAGCAAGCGTGGTCGCGGTGGACCAGAATCCTGATGCGATCCGGTGGCTATTCCAGAACCTTGTGCTGAACAGGGTATTTGGCCAGGTCCGGGCAGTCCGTGACGATGCGTTCCGAATTCCCCGCGTTGTTGAACCAGGGTTTGACCGGGTGATCGTGCCAACTCCCTATGGTAGTGACAGGATCCTTGCGATCCTTCCCGGAATGACCAAAAAGGGCGGAAATATCCATTTCTACACCTTCAAGCCGGAGGATGAGATCGGATCCCTCATGGAATCATTCGGTGATAATGGCCTCACCTGCACTGCCTCCCACAAATGCGGATCCGTGGCCCCGGGGATCTGCAGGTATGTCTTTGACCTGGTCAAGGGGTGATACTGCAGACCTCCCACGCTTCAGGCAGGTACGGATCCAATCCCGCAGGAATCCGAAGTTCCCGGGGTAGTCCGATCTATTGTTATGGTGTGAGCGATTGAAATCCATGCATTCATAGACCGCACTTCTTCCGGCTGCAGGGTGTCCCCGATGAATAAGCGATCGGATATGCGGTTCTTTTCCCGGTTCACGGATTTTCCACCCACCGTGACAGGCTTCCCATGCGGCGGAACGCCTCGGCCAGGGGGAGCCTTATCCCTGAGCGCCTGGCATTCAGGTAGAACCGCCACCGGTCTTTAAGCCGTGGCCCGGTCTCCTTCCCCTCCAAGAGGAGGTACTCCAGGGTCTCCCGTTCCCTTCTCATCCATGCAAACTGTGCAAGGACGGTTCTCTCATACCGATCCTGGTCCGGCCAGCACGCTGCAAGGATCCGGGCACATTCCAGCGAGTAGATGATACCTTCGCCGGTGAAGGGTGCCACCGTCCCGATCGATTCTCCCACACCAATGATTCTTGGAGATGTTCCCTCCTTCCCCCCCTGAGGCAGGGAGAATGGTTGTGAGTAATAGGGGGAGGCCACCCTGACGATCCCCCTGCAGCTGCAGACCGGGGTAAAGGTATACCGGTGAGCGTTCGATTCGTAATACTGCTCAAGGATGCGCTCGTGCTGGTCGAGGCGGATTCCCCCCACGCCGATGTGATACTCGCCGTTTCCGAGCGGAAAAATCCAGAGGTAACCGAGCCCCGGGATCCGGTTGCCATAAACCCCTGCGATCAGTGGGGCGTCTCCCACCGGTTCGACTTTCACCCTGTGCTGCAGCGTGGGAAGGACCAGATCTGATCGGCAGGGGGACAGGAAAGCCCGGCAGATCCCCGTTGCATCCACGATAATGTCATAGTCACCCGGTTCATGACGATCCAGGGGGTGATGATGCAAGGTGAGCCCTGAAGCGAGATCCCGGAGAAGGCGGGGCTTGTTGATGGTGCAGAGCGGGGTACTGGCGATGAGTCCATCAAACTCCATGGAGGACATCGAATCCATGAGGTACCCCTCCAGGTCGAGATCAACGGCAGCAAGGTAGTGCCCGATGCCTGACGGGGCTCCCCATCCGCATGACCGGTACCGGCATGGCGTTCCCTGATCCCTGCCATCATAGAGATCGGTTTCGATTCCTCTCTTTGCCAGGAGACGGGAAAGATAGGTGCCTGCAATTCCTGCACCCGCGATCGCGATCCTCACCTCCCTGCACCCCTCATCAGCCACACCTGTTCATTGGGTATCCTCAATCGGGGAGGACAGTAAAATGCACTGGGAACCATAGTCCGGTGATACTAGTATGATAGGGCTCGTCCTCCAAAAAATCTTTGATACCCCATTTTCGGTCTTGTCCCTGTCTTTTTCCAAAAGAAAGTCAGTATAATGACTAATTATCTTCCCATCCCTGCCGGATGGTGTCATCCGGGCTTCAAGGGATTTCATCACGTACCCATTTTTCCCGGAACATGACACGTCCATCCCCTGCAACGGTGTTTCCCGTTGCTCTGTTCTGGTTGGATCGGCAAGGTTATGGACCGCAAATCCAGATCCTTCCCTGTAACAAGGAGAAGGATCGGTTATGAAGGTCATTGGGATTATTGCCAGTCCGCGGGGAAAAGCGAGTAATACCCTGCAGCTTATAAACGGGGTGCTGAAGGGTGCACGGGAGGAAGGGGCCGAAACCGAACTGGTCGATATCTATTCGCTGGATATCGGGTACTGCACGGCATGCGGGAACTGTTACATCAGTGGTGACTGCACGCTGTTTGATGATTTTCCTGATCTCTTCAATACCCTGATGGATGCCGATGGGATTGTGCTTGGGGCGCCGAATTACATCGACTCGATCCCTGCCCCGCTCAAAGCCATGTTTGACCGGATGGCCGATGCCATCCATTGCCAGATGTTCTCCGGGAAGTACGGCTGCTCAGTCTGCACGGCAGGCGGAAGCAACCATGGCCCTGTTGTGGAGTACATGAACCATGCCCTTTCTTCGCTCGGGACCATCACGGTCGGGGGAGTGGGAGTGGCCATGAGGGATGGGGAGGAGGCACTGTCAGCGGGAGTCCGGGACTCGGTAGAGCTGGGCAAGAAACTCGTCAGTTCCATCCGCGGAGAGTGCAACTATCCGGAGCAGGAAGCGGCACTCCTGCAGCGGCGGGACTACTTCAGGCAACTGGTGCTGTGGAACAAGGACGAGTGGACCCATGAATACGACTGGTACAGGCAGATGGGCTGGCTCTCCCCTGAGTGATGAGCTGAGATCGCACCACGATAAAAGAGGAAGGCGTGCAAAGAGGGAGACGCACAGGTCCTCCTGTATGATATCTGCCCCCCCATCAATCAGGTGTATACGTGATTGAACAGGGGAACCTCGTGGTATCGGATCAACGACCACGGCAGTTATCAGATTGATGTTGGTAGGATACCCATGAATAGCCGTCTCCTCGCTCCGCTCCTTCTCTCTCTTGCATTCCCCCTCGTTCTTGTTGTTCTGTTATACTCCGAAATATCTCCTGGAAGCACTCCATATGTGATGGGGGAGATCGCGCTGATCCTCCTGTTCCCTCTGATTCCCCTCCTCTACGGATTTATTACCGGTGATGCACGTAGTTCCGTCATCTCCGGGACCGTCCCTCTCATGGTCTTTGCGGTCCTTGTCGCTGCACTGGGTCCTTCCGATGTCATCACACCCGGCCGGATCGCCCAGAAGCTGGTCTTTTTTGTACCGATGGTCCTTCTCGGGGGTCTCATAGGGTTTTGTGCTTCCCGGCAGAAGGTCGCCTGGCTCATTTTTTCAGCCTGCTGCATAACCTGCTGGGTGATCTTTTTTCTGGAGGCAGGAATCAGCTGAGGAAACTCCCCGTAGTTTCCTGCCAGACCTGCAGCAAGGGTTTGCCGGCTGCATTTCAGAGGAAGGGATCCTGGCAGTTCGTTGGTGGCGCCAGGAAATCCACGGATTCAGATAGCCCTCCCTGTTTTTCTGTCAGCTCATGGCAGGTTCCTGGCGTCCAGGGCCTATCCTGCTTTTTATCTGCTCCTTATTATGGAGGTCTTCCCCTTCTCGGATGGAGGGCTGACCCGCCGGAGGTCATGGTTCGATCTGCTTCTCCAGTCTGCCATCCCTGAACACCGTTACCGTCCCCCCACTCTCCGAGACGACGATCCCAATCGACCGAGTGATCGCGGTCATCGCGGCCACCGAGGCATGGCGGGTTCCGAACCCTTCCGGGATCTCGATCTCCGTGATGTCGGCGAGCAGGTGCCGGGAGGAGGCATGAATAAATCCGGATCCGTCGATCACGAAAGCACCGTCAAGCAGCGCGAGATTCTTTATATTCTCGATGACCCCGCGATCCTGGATCATCCGCTGGCCACGATCCTTTCCCTCGAATGCATTGATAGAGGACTGCCGTGAGTGCACCATCACTGTCGCTGCATCCCCGATGACAAACGAGGTCCCTATTTTTTTTGCTTCTCTCCCTCCCCTCCCGAGCTGGATTGCCGCATGGAAGATGAGATCAAAGACCTCTTCGACGACATCAGTCCCCTGAAGGATCCGGGATTTCCAGTGTCCTGTCCCCGGTACCGGAGGGATTGAGGGATCACCGCCACTGATATCCTGTCCTATCCAGACGATGCCTGCCAGGGTTCCGGAAAGGTCACGGCAGGTGAGGGCACTCCAGGCAGCCCAGAGGTGCTCTGCGTTCTTTCTCCGGTTCTCCAGGATATGCAGGGCATTCTCCCGTTCGGATCCGGGATCATGGAGGAGGACGGTCATGTCCTTTGCCGACCGCGAACCGTTGTCAGTAGTGACACTGATGATGTTCTTCCCGCTCACCTCCTCGGCTGTATAGCCGAAGGTTGTTTCCGCCCGGTTGTTCCAGAAGGTGATCACCCCGTCCGGATTGGTCCTGATGATCACCTGGTCCATTCGCTGGAGGATGTCCAGGTATTTCATCTCGTTTTTGGCCATCTTCTCCTGGTAGGTGCTCACTGCCCACTCCAGGTACCTCCGGTCATGGTCGTCTTCGATCACGACCAGGTGCCCTTTTTGAGGATTCATCGGGTTCAGCCGTCGCATACGGAGGGTGCACTCCACGGGCTCCCCGGACTTCCGGACGAGGGAACAGCGGGATTTTCCCCATCCCCCAGGGTCGGGGTTCCGCGAAAGCAGGGTAAGACCATCGCGGTACGCCCTGTCATCGGCAAAAAGCGAGGAGAATGCCCTCCCGGCCAGTTCGCCCTCGCTCATCCCGAGGATACGTTGTGCCTCCCGGTTTGTCCACTGGATCGTATTCCGGAGGAGGTAGAGGATGCCGGTCACGGTATCCTCAACGATGGACTGGAGTATCTGGGTGTCGGCCTGGAACCGGGAGAACTCCCTGTGGTACGCATCGATGCGGACGAGCAGCCGCTTCAGGGAATCGAACTGCTCCCCGAGGGACTCCTCAGGGGAGGAATGATACGAGAGCGAGGTCTCCGGGGTTTCTATCTCGAATCTGAAGGAGAGTTTTCTCGGACCAGGACCGTTCCTCTGCGGCGCATGGGCACTCCAGAAGAGCCAAATCCTTGGACTCTCCGGATCTCCGGCACCTGCATGAATGGGGGAGTTGGCAGGGGAGATGATGATGTCAAACCCGGTCTTTCGCATCCTGTGTTCCAGTTCCTCCCTTGAGTACACCCGGGTCACCGAGAATCCCGGGCTGCCCTGGAAATGGAGCCTGAACGCGTTGGATGCCCTGGAGCCATCATCAAACAGAGCAATGGATTTCGTTTCCCGTTTCATGCGAAATGAACAGTATCCAATAGAAAAGCAGACAGATAAATAATTTTTGGAGGAAATGGATGAAATATTCGAGTTTTTTGGCTGTTCCCGTTCGTATACCCCCCTTGTTCGGTCTCTGAAAGGAGCAGTGCCGCGGTCTTTTCTCCCCCACCTTTATATCATGGGAGCCCTATCACTGTCCAGGTGAAGACTGGTATGGCTGAAACGAAGAACAACTTCTGGATGGGCACCCTCGCAGGGGCGGTCATCATCATCATTCTCGATCTGCTCGTTCCCTTCTTTGGCCCCATCATAGGGGGGTTTATTGCCGGGTACATAGCAGACCGCGATATTATGAATGCCGGGAAGGCCGGGCTGATTGCCGGGATCCTGGCAGGGATTGTCGTCTCCCTGGTCGTCTTTGCAGGACTGGTGTCTCACCCTATATCAGGGTATGTCCCTGCTGCCGGCACGGGATTTTTCCTCATGGTGACCATCATCCTGTACCTTGCAATCCTGGCATTCCTTGGTGGTGCCATTGCAGGGGCTGTCAGGAAATAATCTCACTTCCCCCTTTCAAGAGAGATCTCTCCCTAGGGCGCCTTGTCCCTGCAGGCAGGGCAGCTCCCGTAATAGTCAAGGTTCTTCCAGTTCCAGGGTGTAAATTCCCGGCACACCCGGGGCTTGACATCGTGGATCCTGCACCATGATCGCCCGTCGTCCGATCGCCAGAAGAACGGGCAGTACCGCAGCTCCTTCCCCTCAGGGTCCTGCCAGTACCGGATCCGGGCTATCCTTGGCAGGTCGGCAATCGAAAGGGAGGTGCCGCTGAGCTTTGTCCCGTCGGCAAGAAGGATGCTGACATGCCGGAGGATGTCCTGCCGGCCGGACGTGAGCCAGGGGATGAGGTCTTCTGCGATCCCTTTCTGGCCCCATCCCCATCGTTCACAGCAGCGCCCGCATTGGAGGCAGTCCTGGCCTGGTGGCATGGGTGCAGTCATATCGCATCGTGATATCCCTAGTATCTTTCCCGTGGTCTGAAAACCTATCGTTCTTCTCTTCCTGGAACAGATCTCCGGATTCCCTCAGCGGGAAAAGCATATCATCCCGCAGCCGTACTCCCTCTTATCGGCATGGTGAACTCTTCAGGCGAATTCCCGCTCTCCTGCCGGATCATTGCGCTCGTCCAGGAGCGAAATCGTCTCTTCTCCTATTCCCTGGACCACCTCGCAGAACAAATACAGGAGACCGGTTTTTGCTGTATCTCGTGCGGAGCGTGCTGTACGCGGATCCGGAATGGCCATGTCTTCCTGCTCGACCGGGATGCCGCGGCTGCCCGGTCAATCGATCCCTCCTCGCTTGTTCCTGCTCCTGACCCGGAGTTCTGTGACCAGAACGGCACCTTCTATGTTTCAGGGTACTCGCTCCGGACCAGGGGAGACGCAGCCGGTTCATGCTGGTTCCTGCGGGATGGCAGGTGCCGGATCTACCCCCAACGATTCATGGTCTGCAGAACGTACCCATACATGTTCCGGAGGGTTGTGGATGAGCAGGGAATCCCTGACTGGCGTTTTATCGCGAGGTTGTATCAGCATGGAAGTTCAGGCCACCGGATACAACCGGAAGAGTGCCGCCGTATCGCCCTGGAAACAAGGGAGTATGAGAATGCCCTGCTCATGCACGAGATAACCTTCCTTGAGTTCATGCGAGGGTATCTTTTGGAAGAGGGGCTCTATCACGATCCGGTCCAGTATGCCCGGTCATTACACCGGGCTGCCGCAGGTGATCCGGTGACTATCATGGTATACTACGACCAAGGCCTGGAAGAACAGGTGGTCGGGGCGGGAGGGGTGGGGAGGAGGAGCTCCCTGTCCTTCTGTTGATACATCACCGATCGTCTGACGAATACCTCCCGTTCCTGCCAACTGGGAGCCTGAATAAGTGTGAGAAGTTCCCGGGTGACATTGAACCAGCCCCTGTATCTTCACAAGTCCGGTTGCCCGGGCAATCGTCCGATCTCTTCAGGAGCCCTCCTTGCACGGAAAGGATTCTGTGATCCCTTCTCAATTCACAAAATTCTTATTCGTGCAATGAATCACTCATGTACAGAAGAATCGACCGGGATGGGAACAGGAAATGAAAAAGGAACGATGTGATGAGTCTCCTCCGATAAGCCGGGCTAAAAAGAAGCTGCTGCAGGAACTGGCACGCGAACATGGTACCCCGATCTTTGTCATCGACCACGAAAAGATCCGGCAGAATTACCGGGAGTTCAGGCAGTACATGCCCGATGTCCAGGTCTACTTCGCGGTCAAGGCAAATTCCACCCCGTCGATTGTGAAGACCCTTTATGACCTGGGGGGCAGTTTCGATGTTGCGTCCCTCCCCGAGTTCATGATCGTCTATGAGAATATCAAGGGCATGCCGGAACAGGAGCGGCTGGACTGGATCTGGGACAAGATCATCTATGCCAACACGATAAAACCGATCGAGACCCTCCAGGTCCTCGACCAGTATAAGCCCCTGGTGACGTTTGACAACCACGAGGAATTAAAAAAGATCCGGCAGTATGCCCCGCATGCCGGCCTCGTGCTCCGGCTCCGGGTGCCAAACACCGGCTCGATGGTGGAGCTCTCCTCAAAGTTCGGGGCTGATCCAGGCGAAGCAGTGGACCTGATCGAGGAAGCGTTCGGGAAGGACCTGGTCGTTGAAGGCCTGAGCTTCCATGTCGGCAGCCAGTGCACCAATTTTGAAAATTACATGCAGGCGCTCCAGTTGTCAGCCAATATCATCGATGAAGCTGAATCCCGGCTGGACCGGAAGATACGGATCCTTGATATTGGCGGAGGGTTCCCGGTGAAGTATCATCCGGGGGTCAAATCCCTGAGGATGTTAGCAAAGAAGCTGAATGCAGAGATCAAACGGCTGTTCCCCCCCGATATGCAGATCCTTGCGGAACCGGGGCGATTCCTCGTTGCCAATGCCTGCACGCTGGTGGCAAAGGTGGTGGGAAAGACTATCCGGGATGGAAAGCCGTGCTATTACATCAATGACGGGGTGTATCATACCTATTCCGGGCAGATCTTTGACCACTGCACCTACCCGGTCCTCTCCTTCAAGCCCGGGGAACGGCAGCTCTCCGCGGTCTTCGGACCGACCTGCGATTCGTTCGATACGATCACCCTCTCGGCCGAGCTCCCGGAACTCGATATCGGTGACCTGGTCTTCTCGGAAAACATCGGGGCTTATTCGATTGCATCATCCACCTATTTCAACGGGTTTCCCCCGGCAAAGGTGGTAAATATCAACCAGTGATCCTTTTTTCACATCTTTTTTTTCGATATAAACCGGTATTTTCATAGTTGATGATCTACCGGACGGCGACTCACACATGGGAAAAGGAAAAATGCCTCCTTCATTTTCATTTTATATGCGTGTGGCCTTCTATGGCATCGGGTAATTTCTTCAGGGTCCTGATGGGTACCGATGTGGCTATCGCTTCGGTGGGCATCGGGGTGAGGGACACACGCTGTCGAAGAGTGGCTTGAGGGAGGTCATCCCCAGAACTTGGTTGATGTTCCATATCCCTGTCCGCACTTTTCATAATAGTGCTGGTGGCTTTCTTCTGCCTCCCAGAACGTTCCTGCGGGGAGTACCTCAACAATAACAGGGACACTCGGAGTTCTCATAACCCTCTTTAAAAAATCCTCTGCCGCTGCCTCCTGTTCTGGTGAGTGATAAAAAATGACAGGCCGCTGGTTCTCATCCATCCCAGATGACCTGTCAAGGAGGCCCCAGAAGAGGGTGAGCAGCTCACTATACGGGATACGGGCAGGATCAAACACCACCTGGACGGCCTCGACATGCCCTGTATCCCCGGAGGAGACCTGTTCATAGGTGGGATCGGAAACATCTCCCCCGGTATACCCCACTCTGGTGGCAATAACGCCCGCCCTCCTTCGGAACTCTGCCTCGACATCCCAGAAACACCCAGCAGCAAACGTTGCCATCTCCCCATGCTGGCTGTCTTCCATGGTTGCATATGTGGCGCCGGAAAAGATGGACGTTTTGGTGCAGCCCTGCCCGATACACCGTGGTCAGTCCCGGTCCTCTGCGCAGGGACTGGAAGGGCGCCGATATTTTTTATACTCCCTCCCTGTATCTTCCTGTATGCTATGGCCCCCTGCACCCTGGTCCTGAACGATCTGTCGGTCCGCCACGATCTGAAAGGTCATCCCGAGTCAGAACTCCGGATAGCGAAGATCGGATCGGCCCTCTCTCGCGGCAGGCCCTCTCTTGGGGCTTCCCCTGCCACCATGGATGATCTCCTCCGGGTGCATATGCCGGAATACCTTTCACGGCTGGAGGACCTATCCGCCCGATGCCGTCCTGGTGGTGTCGCCTTCCTGGATTCGGACACCTACGTTGTCTCTGGTTCCTGGGACGCTGCACGATACGCAGCCGGTGCATCGATCGCAGCTGCAGGAGAGGCACTCTCGGGCCGGCCGGCATTCGCCGTGGTCCGTCCTCCCGGCCACCATGCAGGCCCGGTGTACGGGATGGGATTCTGCCTCCTCAACAACGTAGCTGTTGCCGCTGCCTGGTCTCTTTCGCGGGTATCCCAGGTTGCCATCATCGACTGGGATGTCCACCATGGGAACGGGACCCAGGCGATGTTCTATGACTCGGACCGGGTACTCTACTGCTCCGTGCACCGCTCACCCTTCTACCCTGGCACCGGGAGCAGGGAAGAGACAGGAAGCGGGGCAGGGGAAGGATGCACGGTAAATGTCCCGCTCCCTGCCGGATCAGGGAGTGATGCATATCTCCGGGCTTTCCAGGAGGAGATCCTCCCTGCTGTCTGCTCATTTGACCCTGACCTGATCCTGATCTCGGCAGGGCAGGATCCGCTTGCCGACGACCCGCTCGGGGGAATGAATCTGGAGCCGGGTGACTTTGGCGTGCTCACAGAACTGGTATGCTCTGCTGCCAGGAAGCCCCCTGCTCTCGTTCTTGAGGGAGGGTATGGGCCTTCCCATGGGGAGGCTGTCATGGAGATCCTCCGGGTCCTTGATCAGTGGGAATAGCACCGCATCGATGCTGAGCCATGTGGGGAGGAGCAGCGGGGCTCTCCCCACAAGGGCGGTAGTATGGCTCTCCATGACCCGATTTCATGAGAG
>JAKLGZ010000119.1 GCA_022710385.1 Methanoregula sp. | reverse complement strand
TGGGGCTACCGGCACATTTACCGTGAAGGTGCCGTTGACGATGGTGGGAATTATTTCTACATCATCATCATCGTTCATTAAATTTACAGAAAGTGTGATAGGTGTCGTTCCCCCTTTCAGTCCCTTAATTGTGACTGTAGCCAGCTTTACATTTGTTGCACCATCTTTGATAGTGTCACTTCCATCAAATGCCTTCAATTTGACATCCGTTCCTGGAAGAGCTGGTGTTATCTCAGTAAGAGATGCCCATGAAGGGAACGAAGCACTCTCAATACTTGCGATGGATGGATCCGCAATCGAAACATTAAAACTATACCCTGCTAGTCCGGTTGGTACCGAATCGATCGTGATGTTCATCGACTTCATTTCGCTGGTCGAATTGACCAGTCCGCTCTCAATGGTAAGCACATTTGCTGATGCCCCTGTGATCAGGAGTGCAAAAGCCAGGAGCAGGATGGATGTCTTCATATAAAGGATCTGCTTCATATAGATGCACTATAGGTGCTCAGATATCCCTACTATTTTAATCTTTCACACCATCTGGTTCAATGAATCAACCGAACCGTCGGCTTTTTGCACGACAACCTGTCAGCAGATCCTCTTGAACCTTTTGACTTGATTCAGGACATGGACCCGGTTCCGAGCGGGCATTCCTACCACTCCAGCCTCAATCCGACCCCCGTGTCCTGCATCGGGCAATATCCAGCAAGAACCAGCCGGGATGCAAACGAGGTGCAGTGACAGGCATGGAGGGACGCGAGGTTGAGGCCCCGGAGATATTCCCCTGTTCCCTCCAGGTGCGCTGCAGGGGGATGGATCAGGTGGAGCCCGCCGATGATGCCCACGACCGTCCGCTCGTCACAGACCTCACGGGCATACTCGGTGATATTGCAGATCCCGGCATGTGAGCATCCCGTGATGATGACAAGCCCCTTTCCGGACCGATAGGCAAGGGCAGAATCATCCATCAGCCGATCGGGTTCGGTCCTGCCATCTGGAAGGAGGATCTTCCGCTTCCCGGGATCCACCTGCTCGAACGGGAACCTTCGCGGGATCTCCCCCAAAAAGACCAGGTCATCGGTGATCCAGGCTGGTTTTGCCGAGAGGTTTGCCCTGAACTGCCGACGGGCTTCTGCCTCGTCAAGGATTGAGCCGATGTTGCGCAGGGGCAGCTTCTCCTTTGGGCAGAAGCAGAGCGGGTGGGCAACCAGCTCCGGCACCGAGTGGGGGATATCCTCGATAGTCGCTTCGGTAAGGAGCCGGACCAGCGGGACGAGCCCCCACGTATGATCGAGATGGCCATGCGACAGTACCACGCAATCCAGGTCCCGGAGATTGATCCCCATTTTCATCGCATTGGACAGGAACACATCTGAGTACCCGGTGTCAAACAGGATCTTCTTTCCTTCTGTCTGGATCAGGAACGAGAGGCCTGGCTCGGCACTAAAATACCGGTCGATAAGGGTGTTGTTGTCGGCAAGGACCGTGAGGCTCAGCCAGGATGTCATAAAAGAGGATAGATCGGTGAGAAGGATAAGGCTTGGTTTTCTGCCAAATTATAAGGCCCGTAAAGGCCAAAAATCACTGCAATGGTGGAGAGCAGTTCCTTTCTCCTGGACCCCTTCTGCACCAACCTTTATCATCTGCCCTTCTGATGCAGGTATCGTTGGAATGAGGTGATCTGATGCCACCCCACTGTGATACCCGCGATGGTCCGGTCGTGAAAGCATGCAGGAAAGCCCTTGAGACCGGAAACATCAACCTTGCCTTGATCTGGATCCCGACCGAGTCAGAACCCGAGCTGAAGGCTGCGTTTGAAAGGACCAGACGTGTCCGGGACGCCGGTGGAGACGCACAGACGCTTGCCGATGACTGGTTCTTCGAGACCGCAATCCGGCTCCACCGGGCAGGAGAAGGGGCACCCTACACCGGCATCAAACCTGCCGGGCTGGATGAAGGGCCGGTCGTCCCGAAGGCTGAACAAGCGATCGAGACCGAGGATCCGACGGAGGTGATACAATTCATCTGTCACACGATCGAGGATGATCTGCGTCACCGCTTCGATAAGGCAATACAGACCAGGAAGTACAATCCGAACAACGTCAAAGCCGGCCGGGCATATGTCCAGGCCTACCTCAATTTCGTCGTCTATGCCCACCACCTTTACCTGAATGTGAAAGGGCACGGGGGCCATGAATCCCAGGTGGGACACCGCCACTAGTCCCTGCCCGCTGAGGGCATTTTGAACCCCCCCTTTTTAGTCTTTTACCGCGATCACCCGGAAGATCCGCCCATCCTTGAAGAGCGAGACCTTCCCCCCGCTCTGGGAGAGGACGATCCCCACTGCCGGGGTCTCCAGCGTGAGGCCGGCCACCGATGCATGACGGGTGCCGAGCCCCTTCGGGATCGAGGCCTGGCTGGTATCGATCGTGATGTACCGCCCGGCAGCCTCGATGATCCCGTCACCGGAGATGACGAACGCCCCGTCAATCTGGGAGAGCTCCTTGACGGTCTCCCGGATCTCGCTCGTGGCCACATTCCGTACCGACAACGGGTGCCCCTCGAAAGGATTGAGGATCAGCTGGGTGGACCGGGCCAGCACCTCGGGAGCGCTCCCGATTAAAAACGTCGTCCCGATCTGCTTGCCTTCCCTCCCCTCCCGGGATAGTTCAAGCGAGAGCGTGTACACCTCCTCAAATACCTCTTCGCGGATATCCGTCCCTTCAAGGAACGCACTGATCCAGGGCGTCGATCCCTTTCCACGGTCATCCTGGTTGATCTTCCGGTCGGTGATATCATGGCCGATGGAGACCATCTCGGTGAGCTTCCCCCGATCGTCACGGATTGCACGGTTGGTCCATGCCACCCAGACCCGTTCACCGTTATGTTTCATGTTCTCGTTCACGTTGACCTCGTAGTCTTCAGGGGCATGCATGACATCCCGGATCATCCCTTCGAGGTCACGGCCGGTAATTGATCTCCTTGGAACAATGGTATCGATGAGATTCTTTCCCATGAGTTCTTCAGGAGCATAGCCAAAAAAGGCTGCTCCGGAATTGTTGATGAACCGGATGCTCCCCTCCGGACTGACGCGGAGCACAATGCTGTTTGCGCTGTCAAGCAGATCCTGGTACCTGACCTCGCTCTTCCGGAGGAGATCGCGTATTCGGACATAATCCGTGATATCCTGGCCGATGATGATCTGGCCTTGGCCGGGATCAGCCGGATCAATTGGCCGGGAGAGGAGGTGGCAGTGGATGAGTGTGCCGTCTTTCCGCTTCAACAGACCCTCGGCGACGCCCCATCCCTCTTTATTCGAAGTCTGAAGGAGCCCGGAGTCGACTCGGCGATGCTCTGCCTGGTTGGGGAACAGGCGGACCAGGTCAGACCCAATCAGCTCTTCCTGGGTATACCCGAGTTTTCTCGGGACGATCGCGTTCACCCAGAGGATCTTGTGATCTTGAATGACGCATGCGGCAACCGGTGAGGCATCATGGATCGTACGCATGAAGAGATTGTCCT
>JAKLGZ010000118.1 GCA_022710385.1 Methanoregula sp. | reverse complement strand
CTGCTGCAGGAGCAAAGAACCGTGCTTTCCGTGCTCCTACTTCACCCCCGCCAATGATCACCACCTTTTTCCCGGTAAGGTCGATCATAAGCGGGCGCATGTGCATATGATCTGGCGTGACGTGAAATTAAGATGTTGGAATCGAGGCGAATCCCGGGATCTTCTGTTCTGATGACTCGGCCAGAACGAATCGGGCTCTCCCAGCCACTTGAACTTGTCCAGGGATACCATTCAGGCGATTATTCGATATCCTTATAATGATTCAATGCCTATAATGCAGAGTCATTTTGCGCCGATAGTGTAGTGGTTATCACTAGGCGTTGCCAACGCCTAAACCCGGGTTCGAGTCCCGGTCGGCGCATCTTCCCCCTTCTTTTTGACAAGTCCCCATGGTATCCGGTCAGGAGAGATTTGGTCATATCCGATGGTATGCAATCCTTCCGAAAGGAGAGATGCATTATTCCAATGGGTGCATTAAATGACCCTTTTCATTATCAGTAAATAGTATGTCTCCCAATTATACAGTTCATGAATACAAGGGTCCCTCGGGATGAACTTGACAACCGGATGAAACGGTTTCAGGTCCAGATGGACACCATACACCCAGACTGGGAGATTGCCACGGTTTTCAGCAAGGTCAACCTCTACTATTTCTGCGGTACCATACAAGACGGCATGCTCCTAATACCCCGAGACGGAGAAGCCTGCCTCTGGGTGAAGAGGAGTTATGAACGGGCTATGGATGAATCCCTCTTCCCGCAGATCAAACCGATGCGAAGCTACCGTGATGCAGTGCAATCAATACCATCGATTCCGGATACTGTCTACCTCGAGACCGAGCAGGTCCCCCTCGCCCTCTTCTCAAGGCTGCGAAAATATTTCCCCTTCAAATACGTCAGGGCGGTTGACAAGCAGATCCTGCAGATCCGTTCCGTGAAGAGCCCCTATGAACGTGGATTGATGGAACGGGCAGGAGAGATCCACCGCATAGTCCTCGAGGAGCTGGTTCCGGGAGCCCTGACTGAGGGGATCAGCGAGGCAGAGTTTACCAACGAACTCTATCGCCTTATGATGGAAGAGGGCCATCATGGGATCGTGAGGTTCGGGATGTCTGAATCAGACATCATGCTCGGACTGGTCGGATTCGGTGAGAGCTCCATCTATCCCACCTACCTTGACAGCCCTGGTGGCAATGCGGGGCTGTCACCCGCCGTCCCGTTGCTCGGGAGTCGTGACAGGAAGCTGCATGACGGGGACCTGGTCTTTGTCGACATCGGGTGCGGATTTCACGGGTACCACACCGATAAGACCATGACCTACGTCTTTGGACGGAGCCTTCCAAAAGAAGTTGTCGAAATTCACCGCCGGTGCGTAAAGATTCAGGATACGGTCGCCTCAAACCTGAAACCCGGGGCTATTCCCTCACAGATCTATGAGAGTGTCATGGGAGAACTCGAACCTTCGTTCCTCGATAATTTTATGGGATATGGGGACAGGAAGGTCCAGTTTTTAGGTCACGGGATTGGTCTTGAGATCGCCGAACATCCAGTGATAGCAAAAGGATTTGACCACCCTCTCGAGGAAGGTATGGTGATCTCGTTAGAACCAAAGAAAGGGATCAAGGGAGTTGGTATGGTGGGAACAGAGAATACCTTTGTCGTCACATCGAATGGTAGCCGTAGCATCACCGGCAATCACCCCGGATTAATCCCGGTCGGGTAGCGGACAGTTCCGGCCGATCACCTTTCCTCCTTGGGCCTCTGAATGCTCTCTCTGGGGTTGTCATACCCTGGATGTGCCCTCCTGCATTTCACCTTGGGTGCTGGGGAAACCAGTATCCACTACCAATCTCGTTCTTCCCATACATGAATATCGGGACGGAATTCACTTACCCGATGAATCCTCACCCGCGTGATAAATAAGTGATTCCCGATGGTATGTTCTCTTACCCATAGAAATTCAGTGATGGGCATTTACATCGTGGTTTCTATCGGGGACCATCGTGTGATCCGGCCATGGACAGAACGCAATCTGCAGAAAATGCCATTCAAAACCTCCTGTCCAGGAAGGGTTCTCGACTGGGACAAATCTTTGCACCATCAGATCAGCAAGTGGACCAAAATGAGCAGCAAACCATCTCTACCTCATCGATATCAATCGTTCCCCCGGGGCTGTAGTGGGCGAAGTTCCGGGGAACAAACCGCGTGAAGACATACAGGCACTCTCTTCTTTTGGCATGAACGCTGTGTTCGAGGTTATCATCAGCGGGAGGAATATAACAAAAATGTCACATCTAGTTCATCGAAACCACCTCTGACCTCCCCCGGTCGGGGAAAAAGCAGGTTACTGCCTAAGGCGGTATCAGTGGAAAGACCACACTCCGGTGAACGGCGCCAAAAAAAGGCCTGTATCAGCATTGCAGGATAAAGGAAAGCAGGCGGACCTTTACCAATTATCCCTGAATCCTGTGATTCTCCTTAAAAATCCAGGTATACTTCAGATCACTCTTCATCGTCCTCATTTTCGCAGGCAACTCCTGCCGCATAGAGACCGATGATCGAATCGGCTGTCTCCATGGAGATCCGCCTCGCAATCTCGTCAGCAAGGAGAACGACATGCTCCGGGCGCATGCACCCGATGCTCTCCTTACCGTCCAGAATCAGCCCGGCGAGGTACGTGAGATCTTCATCCGGCAATTGTTCGATGCGATTGAGAAAATCGGCATCATCGGTGGCAAAGTGGTTTGAGACCGGGGGAAGGATCGAGAAGAAATCATGACCTGATCCAGGACAGAGCGGATCCGTCACCTCTGGTGCAAGCAGGGAGAGGATCGCGAGATCTCTTTCAGAGAGTGTACGAGCCATGAATAGCGGGACGTTTCATTTCAGGATTGAACCGGGAGATCATCAGCGTTTTGGGTGTCGGCGCAGTGTTGTCTTCTCTGCTCATCCAGTCGCTGGATCTTTTCTGCTGATTCCTGGAATGCAGTATCGATTGCGCTCTGGTCCCTCTCCTTCTCCTGCTGCGGGAGATTCCGGATCGCATCATATCCCATCTTTCGGTACCGTTCAAGGCTCCCGATCGATGCCTCCGGAGAGACCGGGTCTCTCTCATACCTCTCGATAACGAGGGGGAAACACTGTTTGATGATCATCGTCACTTTTGGGTTCAGGATCCCAACTCCTTCCAGGCTAGGTCAGGGTTATTTGGTAATAAATGTCGCTCTCTTTCTTGGAAATGGCAAGGAACAATCGTTACCATTCTCCGATCATGCCGGATTTCCCCGGCTGTCGCAACAGGAATCCTTATGCTTCCCTTTCCCTCAACATATTTTCCCTTGGCGGGATGGGCAGGGAATATCCATGGATGAGGATTTGTATCGTGGAGGGGGATGTTTTTATCTGTGAAAAGCCCGGTATAGGATGAAAGGGACAGATTCTGGCCAGGATAGCAGGGGGATTCGTGACCTCTCTTTATAGGACTCACGATTATTGCTCACCAGCCTCCCTCTTGATCCCTGCCACCCTTTCCATAATTCATGATCGTCGC
>JAKLGZ010000117.1 GCA_022710385.1 Methanoregula sp. | reverse complement strand
AGGAAAAAGTCTCTTATTTATTCCGTTCTTTGTGATAATTCGGTCGTATATGCTGATCAATGAGTCAATGTTCCTCGGCAGATCAGACCCCCTTACCTTCATCGACCGGATTATACCTGGTAATTGTTCATATGACTTCATTGCTGTACACCCCCTTTCTTTTATTCTCTCCCCAGCACCATTCATCCTGCTCGGGACCAATTGACAGATAAGTTCCTGTTATAATATTTTTTTGCCATGCACATCTTATTCCAGAACATTATTGAGTCTCTTTTCGAAATCAGAGCGATTTCATCGCTTTGCCATGCAATGGGTGATGCAGAACAGACATGGGGAGGGTGATCATGATTCCCCACTCGAAACCATTGCCATGCAGATATGAAAAAACATAGGATCAGGTGGTGTACAGAATTTCCTTCCACATTCACCCTGATTGGTGACCCTATGTGATCTGATCTGGGAGGGTAAGTGAAGTCAGGACAAGAAGCGGGAACTCTTTCCAGAAGCAGGACCCCCGCTGTCGGCCATTGCAGGGGGAGCCGGTCTGGGAGATAGTGAGGAACGGGCAGCATCATCCCCAGAGCGGTTCTTGTTTCAGGAAACGGATTGGCAGGATACTGTTCCTCTGCTGGTATGAATCCGGTCCACACTCTAATGGTTTTCATGGAATGAAGCAGCGTCTCGCTGCCTGGGGGAGCGAATACTATTTAATGCGGGATAGTACTATCAGTCTTTCAGGGGAATCGATCATGGGCGAAGATACGATATTCTCAATCGGTGAATGGACGGTCACTCCCGGCAAGGAAGCATTGTTCCTCGAAAGATGGCGGGAGTTCTCCCGCTGGTCTCTGAATCATATCAACGGGGGACGGTGGGTGTACGTGGTCCAGGACCGGGAACAGAACAATAAATTCATGTCATTTGGTATCTGGGAATCCCCGGAGGATTATACTGAATGGCGGCATTCGACAAAATTCAAATCAGCGTTTGCTGAATTCAGTGCCATGTGTGATAAGGTCGCTTACAGTACCTCGACCGAGGTATTGCATCGCTACCGGTAAGATCGTCCTTCCTTTTTCACCATCTGCAGAGAAATGCACAATGTTTATCCATATAACCGGGAGATTCACACGTATGCCACTCCCCCGCCGTCCACTCATCCTCTGCCTTCTCGCCCTGGTTATCGGAACACTACTCGTCTCCGGATGCCTGACTGAACCCCCAGCTGCAAAGCCACCCGTCACTATGAATATGAGCAGTCTTACTCTCTACACCGAGGATGTTCCGCCCTATAACTATGTGGATAATGGAACCCTGCAGGGGATCTCAGTCGATCTCCTTTCGTTGATCACTGCGGGGATGGGAGAGAACCTGTCATGGGAACAGGTGAAGGTAGTACCCTGGTCAGAGGGGTACACAGCAGCCCTTACCGGAAACAAGACGATGATCTTTGCCATTGCCCGGCTTCCCGAGCGGGAGACCTCGTTCAAATGGGCAGGACCTATCATTCCACTCACCCCTGTTCTCTTTGCCCTGCCGGAGCGCGGGATTGTCGTCACCAGCCCCGATGACCTCGAGGGATACCGGATCGGAGCCGTCGCTGAAAATGCCGAGGTCCAGCAACTGCTGGAGATCGGGGTGAACCAGAGCCGGATTGTGCTGGCGCCCAATGCATCAGTTATGGTGACGATGCTACAGGATGGCGAGATCGATCTCATGGCGTACTCGCAGGCTGCCGGCAGGTACTTCACCCGGCAGGTGACGGGAAGTTTTGACACCTTCCGGGTCGTGTATGTCTTCCCGGATATTCCTCTCTACTATGCGTTCAGCCGAGATGTCCCGGATGAGACGGTGCTGTCGTTCCAGAAGGTGCTTGACACACTCAAGACCGAGAAGGAAGCAGAGGGTTTCAGCGAATACGAGCGGATACTGTACCGGTACACAGGAGTAAGCTGTCAGCCACAGCCTTATCCCGTGGCAGAAGTGATGAATCTGGTCAATGTGACGGTGGCGGCGATCGAGAAGGACGCTCCTGGCACCATCCGGCGGGTCAATGCAGGGGAGGCCCCCTATCGGGATCCAGCGAATTCTGCTCTCTATGCATTTGTCTTTGACCGCAACGTGACCCTCGTTGCCCAGGCAGTCAACCCAGGACAGGTAGGGACCAATCTCTACGGAAAGACTGATGTGACCGGAACACCGTTCCGCGATAGGATCGTCACGGGAGCACTCCATAATGGGTCAGGGTGGGAGGAGTATATCTACATGAATCCCACCGATGCCGGCCTGTACTACAAGACGTCCTATTATCGGGTTACCGAGGGAAGTGACGGGATGACATACATAGTTGGGAGCGGGGCTCCTTCGGCCTGCGAGTGGTAGGAAGGGACAACCAAAAATGCTTCCCTGACTCTCCGGGGAGGATCTGCCTTACGATGAACCCAGAGACCGGTTTGGTTCGAGGGGGTAGTCTGGGTGAAATCGTTACTTCAGGATGCTTGCAGGACCCTGGCTATGATGAGTGACCCCGAATCACCTCATCACGGGCTCGATCTCCTTCTGGTATGATCATCACGATGGTAGGGGGGAAAGTGAGTGAAAGAAAAACGGGAGGTGATCGTTATAGGCCGTTTCTCGGCGGAAAAACAGGTGCGTCGGGCGGTGTCGGCTCGCCGGGAAATCCCGGGCTGTCTCCCACACCTTCGCCAGGGCTTTCATCAGCTCCCGGTGACGGCTGTTCTCCGATCACTCCCCAGTGGTTATTGTCCCCTGATGCTGTCACCACTCCGGTGAACGCGGTCACTGCAAGCAGAGCGATGAACAGATACATAATTCCGGTTTTCACAGGTTTCCACTCCTTTTTGAATTCCTTGGTGCCGGGAAGTACTGATCCAAAGGTCCAGGCATTCCCAGCTCGCATCACCCGTCATCCCAAGGCCATTTATCTTTTTTGATGGGAGCAGCTACAGGTTCATGTCTTCTTCTCACACCCCCTCCTCGCAGGCGGAAGGGGTGTTCACTTGCCCCGGACGTTCCTGCCGGGTATCCGTCCCCATTTCACAACACTTAAGAGAATATCGACACGATCTGCTCCTATGCCACTGTCCGAATGCCAGATGCGAATCGTTTGGATCCTGGCCGTCCTCGGAGCATTGCTCCTCGCCACGGGATGTATAAACGAACAATCGGACGGAGTCGCTGATTCGACTGACGACAGCATCAGCCGGCTCTCCTTTTATACCGAAGATCTGCCTCCCTTCAACTACCAGGAGAACGGGACCCTGAAGGGGATCTCCGTCGATCTCCTGGAGGTGGTCACGGAGAGGATGGGCTACCGGGTATCCCGGGACCAGGTGCAGCTGGTATCCTGGACCGATGCGTACCAGGAGGGTCTCGCAGGGCCTGATACGGTCATCTTCATGACCGGGAGGGTCCCGCAGCGGGAGGCACTCTTCCAGTGGGCCGGGCCGATCTACACCAACCACAATGTCCTCTTCGCACGACCGGATCAGCCGATCACCATAACAGGCCCAGAAGACCTGAAGGCATACCGTATCGGGTTGATA
>JAKLGZ010000116.1 GCA_022710385.1 Methanoregula sp. | reverse complement strand
ATTCTTCCCTTGCGCCCCGGCAGGCTGCCTCCATAACCCCCGAAAGACCCCCGCATATCAGGATCGCTCCCTTCCGTGCGATGCAGCGCCCGACCCGTTCGGCATCAACTGCCTCACCTGGACTGCATGATCCAGGTCCGATTACGGCAATCTGGATTGGTATATGGACCTTTTGCCGTTTGTCAGGGAAGTCACCGGTTATGGTAATCCCCCCTTCGGATTGATGACAAGGAGTTTTTCCTCGGTCATCTCCCTGATCGTGTAGCGGGGACCTTCTTTCCCGGTCCCGGATGCCTTGATACCCCCGTAGGGCATCTGGTCAACCCTGAAGGTGGGGATATCATTCACGATTACACCCCCGACTTCTGCCTCCTCAAAGGCCTGGAGAATGAAGGGGAAATGATTGGTGAATACTCCCATCTGAAGACCAAATTTACTCCTATTGACTTCAGAGAGGGCTTCTTCGAACCGTGTATACTGGTGAAGGGTGATTACCGGAGCAAAGATCTCTTCGCAGTTGACCTGCATCGTGGGGGTAGTAGCGGCAAGCACGGACGGGGAGAAGAGAGCCCCTTTCCTTGTTCCGCCGTATAAAAGTGTTGCCCCTTCCTTCACTGCCTCCTGAACCAGGGTCTCCGCTCTGATTGCAGATTCGGTTGATATCAAAGGACCCACGTCTGTATCCGCATCTCTCGGGTCGCCTGTTTTCAGCGCAGCGATCCGGTCAAGGATCATTGCCACCGCACTCCGGTAGATAGACTGCTCGATATAGACTCTCTGGACCGATATGCAGACCTGCCCGGCATTGGTAAATCCCCCGCTTACGATACGGGACACGGCATAGGGCAATTGCGCGTCGGAATGAACGATGACCGCTGCATTTCCTCCGAGTTCGAGAAGGACCTTCTTTCTTCCTGCAATCTCCTTCAGGTGCCAGCCCACCTCAGGGCTGCCAGTGAAGGTGAGGAGCGCGATGCGGGGATCGCGGACCATTGTTTCTGCCGTTGCCGCTGAACAGGGGACAACACTCAGCATATCCGGGGGAAGGCCAGCCTTTAGTGCAAGCCTCCCAAGCATCAGCGAAGAGACCGGCGTCACCGAAGCCGGCTTCAGCACCAGGGGTGTTCCCGATGCGATGGCAGGCCCGATCTTATGGCACGCAAGGTTCAGCGGATAATTGAACGGGATGATAGCCAATGCAGGGCCGAGAGAGACGCGCCTTGTGATCCCGAATCTCCCCTCCGTATCAGGGGTCCAATCGAGAGGAAGGAATTCCCCATTGATCCTTTTCGCCTCTTCTGCCGATATGCGGAGTGTGATGCACGCCCTTGCCACTTCCTGTTCTGCAACCTGACGGGTCTTCCCTCCTTCAAGGGTCAGGATCTTCACGAATTCAGGGGTGTTACTCTTCACGAGGTCAGCAAGTTCCGACAGGATACGGCTGCGTTCTCCCGAAGGGAGAGTTCGTGCAACCCGGACCGATCCTGCAGCGCAGGAGATCGCATCCCGGCAATCCTGTTCAACACCCTGGTGAACTTTCGCGAAAGGTTCTCCCGTGTAGGGGAAACAGATCTCCAGGGGTTCGATGGCACCGGTCCGCCACTCCCCACCGATAAGAAACGGATATTCATCCATCCCGGTACTCCTAACAGCGCTGCACATCTTTGAAGAAAATACTTTGTGGTCGCGGGGACAATATCTCTGGAATATACGCGCAGGCAGAGGTTGTCGCGGGTTTGTTACAAGCGTTCGGGGGATCCCGTTGAAGGAAGTCACCAGCAGTTACCATGCAAACGAGATTGAGGAATCGATCCGCCAGTTCTGGCTGGAAGAGGCGATCGTTGAAAAGACACGAGAACTCCACCTTTCAGACCCTGACTTTTTCTTTGTAGACGGGCCCCCCTATACAACGGGTAATATCCATCTCGGCACGGCCTGGAACAAGATCATCAAGGACAGCATTCTCCGCTATACCAGGATGACCGGGAGAAATGTTATTGCACGCGCCGGTTATGACATGCACGGGCTTCCTATCGAGGTGAGAGTCGAGCAGCAGCTCGGATTTGTCTCAAAAAAAGATATCGAGCAGTTCGGAATCGGGAACTTTATAGAGAAATGCCGGACTTTTGCCGCTGCCAACATGGAAGTGATGAGCAGGCAGTTCGAAGCGCTTGGCATCTGGCTTGATTTTGCTGATCCCTACCAGACGATGAAGCCGGAATATATCGAGGCTGCATGGTGGACACTTGCCCGCGCTGACGAAGAGGGCATGCTCGAACGGGGTCACCGGGTGGTCAACTGGTGTCCACGGTGTGCCACCGCTATTGCTGACTCTGAAGTCGATTACGCCGATGTCACCGATCCATCGATCTATGTCAAGTTTCCCCTGACCGGAAAGGACCATGAGTACCTTGTCATCTGGACGACCACCCCCTGGACTCTTCCTGCGAATGTGGCGGTCGCAGTCCACCCCGACATCGTGTACGCCCGTGTCGAGGCGGTCAGGGACGGAGCAAAGGAGATTCTCTGGATGGCTGAGGATCTTGTCGAATCAGTGCTCCGGAAGGGCAGATATCAGGACTACCGGCTGATCGAAAAGATCAACGGTGTCGAACTGACGGAACTGACCTATTCGTCCCCAATTGAAGATACGGTGACTCTCCAACGCACTATCGCGCACCGGGTTGTCACGGCTGATTTCGTCACTCTTGAAAATACCGGGATGGTGCACATTGCACCAGGACATGGATGGGATGACTACCTCCTCGGATGTCGTGAGGATCTGCCAATCATCTGTCCTGTCGATGCCTCAGGGCGTTTTACACGCGAAGCAGGGACTCTGGAAGGGATGTTCATCAAGGAGGCAGATCCTGTTGTCCTCCATGATCTCGGCCATCATCTCCTTGCCAGGGAGTCCGTGACCCACCGTTATGGACACTGCTGGAGGTGCAAAACCCCAATCATCTTCCGTGCCACCGAACAGTGGTTCCTGAAAGCATCCGCAATAAGGGACCGGATGCTCGACGAGGTCGAAAAAGTTCTCTGGTACCCTGAATGGGCAGGGAGTGCACGCTTTTATGACTGGATCAAGGAAGCCCGTGACTGGTGTATTTCTCGACAGCGGTACTGGGGCATCCCCATCCCGATATGGGAATGCAAATCCTGCGGGACACACCGGGTATTTGGCACTTTCAGTGAGCTCGAAGAGGCAAGCGGGAGATCCATCACTGATCCTCATCGTCCTTTTGTCGATGAGATCGCGGTCTCATGTAAATGCGGCGGAGAAATGCGCAGGGTCGAGGACATCTTTGACGTATGGTTTGATTCGGCAGTCGCTTCGTGGGCTACCCTCAGGTTTCCGGGAGAGAGAGAGGCATTTGAACGCCTGTGGCCGGCCGATTTTATCACCGAGGGGCAGGATCAGACCAGGGGGTGGTTCTACTCCCAGCTTGGCGCCAGTACCATTGCATTCGGATGCTCCCCCTATCGGAGTGTGCTGATGCATGGTTTCGCCCTGGATGCTGAAGGCAGGAAGATGAGTAAAAGCCTCGGAAATGTCGTTACCCCTGACGAGGTGGTGACGACACAAGGGGTTGATGTACTGCGTCTGTACGTACTCTCTTCAAGTGCTCCATGGGACGATCTCAAGTTCAACTGGGAGGGGGTAAAGACGGTGAACCGGGCGATCAACATCTACTGGAATGTCTACCGGTTCCCCCTTCCCTACATGATCCTTGACCATTATGAACCATATACCACTGCGGACGGGACATGGGATGATGATGCTCTCCGTTCAGGGCTGGGTTCCATGGCGCCCGAGGATCG
>JAKLGZ010000115.1 GCA_022710385.1 Methanoregula sp. | reverse complement strand
CACATGGGAACGTAAGGATTGGGCTTGTCCAGACCATGGTATCTGGAGATGTTGAAGAGAACCTGTCACGAACCCTCGCCTTTTGCCGAAAAGCCGCTGATGAGGGAGCCCGGATCATATGTCTCCAGGAACTCTTCAGGACACCCTATTTCCCGCAGGAAGAATATTGCGATGCTACCCTCTATGCAGAACCAGTCCCGGGAGAGACCACCACCAGATTTGCAGAGTTTGCCAGGTACTTCAAGGTCACTGTCATTGTCCCCCTTTTCGAAAAAGGCGATGGGGGAAGGTATTACAACTCAGCCGTGGTGATCGATGAGAATGGGACGATCATGCCTCCTTATCGGAAAGTGCATATCCCCCATGATCCCCTCTTTTATGAACAAAATTACTTTTCAGGAGGAGATTCGTTCAGGATCTACTCCTGCGGACCAGTTAAGTGTGCAGTCCTGATCTGCTATGACCAGTGGTTCCCGGAAGCAGCACGGGCGGTAACCCTCATGGGTGCCGATGTTATCTTTTACCCGACCGCAATCGGATGGATAAAGGGGCTTTCGGATCCTGCAGAAGGGGACTGGCGGGTTGCCTGGGAGACGGTCCAGCGGGGGCATGCTATCTCCAACGGGGTATATATCGCTGCCGTGAACCGGTGGGGAACTGAGGGAGATCTTACCTTCTGGGGAAGTTCATTTGTCTCAGATTCGTTCGGAAATGTCCTTGTCCGGGCAGGCAGCAACCGTGACGAAGTGGTCATAGCAGACATATCTCTTGACCTGAATGAGATGGTTCGGTCCGGGTGGGGTTTTCTCCGGAACCGGAGACCTGAAATGTACGGGATTCTTACCCGGGGGACGTGAGAGGGTGCCGGGACCAGAAGGGCTGGTGGGTGCGACCCCTCGTTCTCTGGGATTCCGGATGCCGGCCGAATGGGAACGCCAGGAGGGGGTGTGGTTCTCCTGGCCAAAGGATCAGGACACCTTCCCGGATCTCATCGCGGTTGAACAGGCATATCTCCAGATTATTAGGGTGATCTCCCGCTATGAAGATATCCACCTGCTCGTCAGTAATGAAGAGGTCGGCCAATATCTGTCCGATATTTTCCAGGAAGAACGAATAAGAACTGAACACCTGATTATGCACCGGATAGAGTATGCGGATGTCTGGTTCAGGGATTATGGCCCGAGTTTTATTACACGGGAAAAAGATGCGTCTCTTGCAATGGTGGACTGGACTTTTAATGCATGGGGGAATAAGTATCCTGGCCTGCTCCGGGATGACACCATCCCCTCTGAAATGAACAAGGAACTCACTATTCCGCGATTTGTCCCAGGTATCGTTCTGGAAGGGGGTTCAATCGATGTGAACGGATGCGGCACAGTACTTACGACCGAACAGTGTCTTCTCAACCGCAATCGCAACCCCGGTCTTGATCAGAGCTGGATCTCATGGTACCTCAGGGAATACCTGGGTTGCTGCCATGTCATCTGGCTTAAAAATGGGATTGTGGGGGATGATACAGATGGACACGTCGATGATATTGCCCGTTTTGTCAACAATAAAACCGTCCTGTGTGCACTTGCAGAACATCCCGGTGATGAAAATTATTCCTCGCTCATGGAAAATTACCAGATACTCAGAAGAGCCGCAAATCAGGACGGAACACCACTCACGGTGATTCCCCTCCCCATGCCCGGTGAGGTCTGGGATGACAACAGGCTGCCTGCAAGTTATGCCAACTTTCTTGTCACGAATCAGGTCGTTCTCTTTCCATCATTCGGGGATCCGAATGATGAGATTGCTGAAAAAGTCCTCAAGGGAGCATTCCCTGAAAGGGAGGTAATAGGAATTGATTCAAGGGAACTTGTACGCGGCCTCGGAACAATCCACTGTATCAGCCAGCAGCAGCCCGAATCCCCCAAGAGAGAATTAGTAATGTGATAAAGGCGGACCCTCGCCCTGAAACTCGCTGGCACCACCCCAGATGGAAATATTCAGGTTCCAGAAGGGGTGTTCATAGAAGAGAAAGTCCGACAGGTGCATACCACGGGAAAATTGAACATCAAGCCACGATACCACCAATGGATATTACCTGTGTATCCTTTCAATCACCATGACCTTTTTGGGATACTGGCATTGAAATGGGAGAGCGATCCAAGGTACAACACCGAATTGCTGGATTGAGAAGAATGGAGGTCACAGAACCAGGAAGGATATCATTTGGAGATCCCTTGTCAATCGATGTTGACCTGGAAGGTATCCGGAGGGTCGATATGCACTGTCATACCGATCACTCCGATGCCCCAGTCAAAGTATCTGATGCCCTCCGCGAAGCAGAAAGAAAGAACATAGGGATAGCCATCACCGATCACAACCAGGTGAGTGGCAGCATTCTGGCGATAAAGAGTGCACAATCCACACTCGTCATTCCCGGAATTGAAGTGAGTGCCCTTGACGGCCCGCATATCCTCATTTATTTTTACCAGCCCGGGGATTTGCAGGCGTTCTACAAGACTGCAATAGAGAGAAAAAGACAGCGAAGCCCTTACCTGGCTATCAGGTCATCCACTCAGGAAATCCTGGACCAGGCATCAGGGTATGCCTGCATCTGCAGTGCTGCACATCCTTATGGATATTTGTTGTTCAACAAGGGAATCGGTCGATGTGTTGAAAGGATGTACCTGAAGGAGGCGTTGATATCCCGCTTTGGGGCACTTGAGGTAATAAGCGGCGGGATGCAAAGGTTCGAGAACATCCGGGCTGTGGAGCTGGCTGATAAGTATGACCTTGGAATTACGGGAGGATCCGATGCACATCTCCTGAGAGACTACGGGGGTGTGCTCACGTATGCTTACTCTGAAGATGTGGAAGAGTTCCTTGATGCCGTGAGAAAACAACAAAATTTTGTCATCGGGAAGGAGAGAAACCTGATGGAGAAGAGCCTGATGGGTGCCCTGATTGCCCCACGATACCTCCCTTTTCTCATCCCTTCGATTGCCATTCATTATGAGCAGAATGTCCCACGGATCAAAAAATTTTTTTTGAAAAAGACGGGGCGATGGAAGAATGAGCCATGAGGAACTTATGCAGGAAGAATCTTGAGGGAGTGCCGCAACATCTTCATCCCGGCTTGGATCAACTCTTTTGCGGCAGGGGGGGGAGTGATCAGATAAAATCCTGTCCCGCTTTTATAAGCCACCATAAATCTCATGGCATAATTACAGGAGTATGCCGCTTTCGGTTCACACCAGGGGATTTACGAGTTCCACAAGGCCCTGTATTTTCCAGGTAGTACAGAACTGATTGGCTGGAGGAGGATCCAGCAGGAGTAATTTTTTATCCAATCTTCCCGGAACCAGAGTTTGTTTTCGGCCTGATGAGACTTACACCAAGGAGATTTGCACCTTTCAATTTCAGAGAATCATGCCAGGGCATTAAGTAAGATCAGGCTCATTTTTCCTCATAACAGCAACAGATCCTCTAAATCGTTGTAAAGCCAATGAAAGAGAGAGATTACTATGATGTCCAGACTCTGCACCCTTTTCCTTGTCGCATTCCTGGTGTTTCTCTGCGGATGTACAACACCGGAGGTCAGGCCGGGCCTTTCACCGGAAGAACTTGGAACGCTCCAGGATCAGGTTCGCGAATTCATGGAAAATCCCGGTTATACCATTAATGTGAACAATATTACCGTACAGGAGGGGGTTCTTCAAATAACAAATCACAATACTTCGTTTCTCATCAATCCTGTCGACTACTCAGTATTACGGGCTGAATTTTCAGGACAAGATGCGGTATATTCGATAGCCAATACCAGCCTCCATACCCGGGCGGTC
>JAKLGZ010000114.1 GCA_022710385.1 Methanoregula sp. | reverse complement strand
TTGTCATTGGTGCCTACACCCCGGGATGGGAAGATAAATTATACACTCTCTGGGAGAAAATACCCGACCCAAAGGCTGCCATTGCTATCGGCAACTGCCCCATATCAGGGTGCCTGTTCAACCGTCCGCATAGTTTGGTTGATCCCCCGGTATCGAAGCACATCCCGATCGCAGCAGAAGAACCTGGATGTCCTCCAAGGCCCACCGAGATACTCTCTGCAGTGCTCTCGTTAGCACCGATGGTGTTCAAAGACTACGAGGTGGCTAAGCGATGAAGCGGACAGTCGATGTATCAATCCCGATCGGGCCGATTCATCCCTGTTTCAAGGAACCCGCACGGCTCAAATGCGAGACGAAAGGCGAGTTTGTTCTCTCAGCAGAGGTGGAACTCGGGTACATGAAAAAGGGGATAGAGCGGATTATGCGGGGGAGACCCTGGCAGGAGGTCATGTTCCTCGCCGAACGGGTCTGCGGTATCTGCTCCGTGATCCACAACATGGTCTTCATCGAGGCGCTCGAGCAGATAAGTGCGATCTTTGTGCCGGACCGTGCAGCCCTTCTCCGTGTTATCGTCAACGAACTGGACCGGATGCAGAGCCATATCCTTGCCAATTTTTCGTACTGCTATACCATCGAGCATGAAACCCTGGGGATGTATCTCCTGGATGTCCGCGAGCATGTGATGGACGAGCTCGAAAGGATAACCGGTGCCCGGGTCACATGCGCCTACATTGTGCCTGGCGGAGTTCGGTTCGATCTCCGTCATGAGGATACGCTCCATCTGAGGGCCAACCTGGCAGCGATCGAAGGTGAGGTGGTCCGGTATATGCACATGTTCGAGAGCGGCCCCCTGATTGCCCTCCGGAGCAGGGGTATCGGGGTGTTGACCCGGGAGGCAGCCCTCGAGGCATGTGCAGTCGGGCCAACTGCCCGGGCAAGCGGGATGCCCGAGATTGACCGGCGTTTACGACATCCTACCTATCAGAAACTCGGATTTACTCCCATATCCCGGACTGAAGGGGATAATTACGCCAGGATCATGGTCCGGTTCCAGGAGGTGCTGGAGAGTATCGCGATAATCCGGAGATGCCTTGACATGCTTCCGGAAGGCCCAATCCGCGGGGGAGGGATTCCTGGCGCAGGGGAGATAGCGTATTCAGGGGAGGCTCCCCGCGGGGAACTCTCCTACTTCATAAAGACGGATGCGGCAGGAAGGGTGCTTGATATCGCGATCCAGACCCCCTCCATCATGAACATCGAAGCATGTTGCCATTACATGCTGAAAGGGGTTACCTCACTCGCGGATGTCCCATCGACCTTTGTGAGTGCAGATCCATGTATCGCTTGCACGGAGCGGTGATATGCCACTCCCCATACTTCCTTATCTCTGTGAAATTGTCCGGCTGGAATGGGTCCGAAAATTTTTCTTTGTAAAAACAGCGCCTCTGGTCACACCTTCTCACTTCAGGGGATTTCCGGAACTCACCGGCAAGACCTGTACCCATGCGCTGTTCTGCATGATGGCCTGCCCTGCACCCGGGGCAATCGATGTGATCAAAACAACGGAGGGATGGGAACCGAGAATTCACAAGGGTCATTGCATCAGGTGCGGCCTCTGTGTGGAAGCATGCCCAAACGGTGTCCTGACAAGCGGTCGGATCCTCGAATCCATGTTTTATGACCATACCCGCCTCTCTTTCTCCTTTCGTATTGATGTCGATACCAACCTCTGCATGGGATGCGGGAATTGTGCCGTAGCATGTCCTGTGAACAAGTTGATTGACGCCCAGATGGCTTATGGCGGCCGTGCCTCCACCGATCAGCTCCTGCTCAAGGTAAGCGAGGGAAAGTGCCATGCCCTTCATCCGGAACTCTGTACCGGGTGCAAGACCTGTGAAAACCATTGTCCGAATGAGGCGATCCGGGTCTCCCGACTCCTTGAAGCGGTCCAGGTAGATGAGGAGGAGATATGAAGTTCCTTCTGAATACGGGGCGGACCATCAGGCAGGGTTCTTATGTTGAACGGAAGAACTCGGTGGCATATCAGGAGGAGGCAACCTCACTTTGCATGAACCCAGTGGACATGATGAACCTGGAACTGGAAGAAGGATCGCAGGTAGTGGTAGAGAGTGAACAGGGTAGTGTGGTAATGAAAGTCCATCCCGCATCATGGATCACGCAAGGCGAGGTTTTTGTTTGTCTCGGGCCGTATGCCAACCATCTCGTGAACCCTGAAACCCATGGAACGGGGATGCCCGATTTCAAGGGAACGATGGTAACCATTACTCCTACCTCTGCACCACTGGTGACTGTCGCTGAACTGATGGAACGATGCGGAGGGGTCCGGTATGAAGATTGAAGATGTCGTCTGCCCGTTCTGCGGCTGCCTCTGTGACGACCTTGTCGTGGAAGTTGAAGGAACTCGCGTTGTCAGTGTCGAGAACGGATGTACCCTGGCAAATGAGAAATTCATGGGTGATCACCGGTTAAAAACCCCTATCCGCAGGGAAGGAAAGGGATGGAAAGAGACAACGTACGATGAGGCCATCAGGGAGACCGCCGAGATTCTCTGCGATGCCGATCGCCCTCTTCTCTATGGATGGAGCGGGACACACGGTGAAGCCCAGAGCATCGGGATCCACCTTGCCGAGATTCTCGGAGCTTTGGTGGACAATACCTCGACAGTGTGCCATGGACCATCGATCCTTGCCATCCAGGAGGTCGGACACCCCGGCTGTACCCTCGGGCAGGTCAAGAACCGGGCTGATGTTATCATATACTGGGGAACAAATCCAATCGATGCGCACCCAAGGCACATGAGCAGGTATACAACCTTCGCCGATGGATTCTTTTTAAAAGAAGCATTCCGGGACCGGAAGCTCATTGTAGTCGATGTAAGGAAGAGCGAATCTGCCAACATCGCCGATGAATATATCAGGATTCAGCCGGGGGGAGATTATGCGGTCCTCTCCGCCCTCCGGGCAATAGTCCAGGGAAAACGGGGTATCATCCCTTCCTCAGTTTCAGGGGTATCACGGGAGCAACTGTTCCGTGTTGCAGATCTCCTCCTCTCAGCAAAATTCGGTGCAATCTTCTTTGGTCTTGGCCTCACCATGTCGAGGGGAAAGAGCAAGAATATCAGGAATGCAATCGAACTCACCGAAGAGCTGAACCGTCACACGAAGTGCATCATCTCTCCCATGCGGGGGCACTGGAACGTATACGGATCAAATGAAGTATTTACCTGGATTACCGGGTATCCGTATGCCGTTGACTTTGCACGGGGCATTGCCTTTTACAACCCTGGAGAGACGACGAGCGTTGACGTTCTCAGTCGGAAGGAATGTGATGCATGTCTTGTGGTAGCGAGTGATCCCGGTGCGCATTTCCCAAAAGCATGTGCCGAACACCTTGCTGAGATCCCGACCGTCCAGATCGACCCGCATGTCAATGCAACCACCCACCTCTCCCGTATCCAGATCCCAGTTGCGGTTACGGGCATCGATGCAGAAGGGACTGCATACCGCATGGATGGCGTACCGATACGAACCCGTATGCTGTTCAAAGGAACGTATCCCAGTGATACCGATGTACTCGATCAATTATACGCCATTGTAAAGGAGATAAAAGGACCATGAGCGAGTTCTTAATCAGGAATGCGTTTGTCATCGACCCCCTTTCCGGGATAAAAGGGGAGATCATGGACATCCCGATCCGCAATGGGAGGATTGCCGAGGACGTTGGGAGCAGTGCGGAAGTGATCGATGCTGATCACTGCCTCACGCTTCCCGGGGGCATCGATTCGCATTCCCATGTCTGCGGAACGAAGGTCAATTTCGGCCGGTACATG
>JAKLGZ010000113.1 GCA_022710385.1 Methanoregula sp. | reverse complement strand
GTGCCTGGCAGATCCTGTACTGCTCATTGGTGACCTCGCCTGTCCCGTTGCAGGCGCGGCAGCGGAGGATGATCATGTCCTGACGTGAATATTTGTCAATACTGGCATATAAGTGGATCAGAAATCAGACATATCATGCCGGGAAGAAGGTTCAATACTCTGATACCCGCATCAGATCCATTCTGAAGGTGTATGTGGGCAGAGAGTGAGATTCAGAGTATGGAGAATCCCAAAAAAATGAAAAAGGTTACTTCTTCTCTCCGCCCTTTGCATGGGCTACAGCCCGTGCAATCCAGATGGTAACAATCACCGCAATGATGGTGACTATGACTGCATAGATCAATTGTGCGTTAAGGCTGTCAGCCGTACCGAACACCTGTTTGAACAATGCCTGGATTGCTCCATTCCATGCCAGTGCAGCGACCAGCCCAAAGGCGGCGGTCAACAGGGCGGCAATCTGGGTTAATACTTCATCTTTAAATCCCATTCAACTTCACCAAGTATACCATAATATTGGGTTATTTATATAACTATCATTGAATTGACTGGCATTTTACATTTCCTGAAAGATATCTCGTTTGATGAGATGAGGAAAAGGTCTCTGGCTGTAGAAACCTGATCATCATCAATAATTATGCCACGCCTACAGTAACATGGTCTGAATCTCGTTCAGAGAGAAAGACAGAATTTATTGTGAAAAGACCATATTTAGCCTGAAATGTGCTTATTTTTTCATTCATTGACCGATTCCTTTAAATTGAAACACTATCAACACTTTTATTAAACAATTTGTGAGGTGTAGAACTAAATGAGTATGATGAAAGAGTTCATGGATTTCCTGTACGAATACAAGGTCATCGGCCTGGCCATCGCATTCATTATCGGTGTCGCTGCAACGGCATTGATCAAGTCACTGGTGGACAATATCCTGATGCCGATCATCACGTTCTTTATCCCTGGGGGTGCATGGCAGACCGCATCCATTACCATAGGGTCGATCGTGATCACCTGGGGCAAGTTCCTTGCTGACCTGATCTACTTCATCATCGTGGCCTTCGTGGTATTTATCATCGCCAAGAAGGTGCTGAAGGAAGACAAGGTAGAGAAGAAATAATCCTTTTTTCCAATGAATATCACTTCGTGATTTTCATAATGTAGCCCGCATCCTGAAATCGGGGCTCACAGGCTGTTTATGTGAAAATAACTCCAGCATTTTCTTCCCGGATTTTTGCGTCCCGTAAATGAATCATTCTTAGGGGGACCCTCCTCCGGTCCGGTCCTCCGGTCGAAGAAACGCACAGTTATTTATGAAATGAAATGATATGATTATGGTCAGATCTCCATCTGATCGTGTCCCGGTAGGGTAGTGGACATCCTAGAAGCCTGCGGAGCTTTTGACCCGGGTTCAAATCCCGGCCGGGGCGTAACTCACTTTTTTCAAACTTCGATCTTAGCGGGATAAGGAAGCTCTCCCCTCTTTCGAGCAACCCCGGCCTGATCATGTACGCAACTGCCACAGGAAGCGGGCTGTTCCCTCCGATCTCGCTCCTTTTTGCCCATCACGATATAGGTAGATTAATAAAATCCGACCCGTAATACCATCACATCGGATTTTGGTCGGGGAATGGTCTTGATGGATCGCTTAAGAATCATGACGGGGATTTTAATCGCATGTATCGGGATCGGACTATCGATAACCCCCTGTCTGGCGGGGGACCGCTACCTCTCGGGTGGGCCCGATCTTTTTGTCTCCCTCGGATCGACCTCTGAACTGATACCCGGGGCGACCGAAGAGCTCCCGGTGACCATCGGGAACAAGGGCACCATCACGCTGGAAACCTATAATTACCTCTCGATGCAGCCCATGTACCTCCCCACCACCGCAAAGTCCACTGAAATCGAGCTCCTCCCTGGAGATGCCCCGGTGCTGGTGCGATCTAATCCTCAGATCATAGGGGAGGTTCAAGCCGGACAGATCGTTCCGGTAACCTTCATTGTCGACGTACCACAGGCCGCCCCGGCGGGTAATTACACAATGCTTGCGAGAATCAGCTACAGCTATGTGCCCCGGATCGAGCAGCAGGGGACTGCCGACATGACGTACTATTTCAAGGAAAATGAGACCGTACTTCCATTGCCGATAGAAATCAGGCGGATGGTGATCCTCACTGTCGAAAAGGTCCAGAGTAACGACCTCTCTGCAGGAGGGGAGGGGGTCATCGATTTCACCATCAGGAATACCGGCCAGGACACAGGGATTGGCACGTCCCTCTTCCTTGTCCCCGAAGGGGCGAGTCCGTTCGTTCCGTTCAGCAACAGTGTCTATATCGGGGAGTTTCCCCCGGGAAGCACTGCCCAACCGAGGTTCAAGGTCGCGGTTTCGGACGATGCGGACCCGGGGCTTTCTTATCCCCTGTCCCTCTATGCGGCATACAAAGACTTCGAGGGCGCTGCTGCGACCTCGCCATCGGTCACTGCCGGGGTATCGTTCCAGGACAAGGTTTCGTTCGAACGGGTGAGCGCTCCATCGGTCGTCCATCCCGGCACGAAAAGCACCGTGAGCGTTACCTACAAGAATACCGGAAATTCGACGGTCTATAATGCGAAGGCTCGTATCAGCGTCATCAACCCGTTTTCGAGCGACGACGACACCGCCTATCTCGGTGACCTCGGCCCGGGAGAGTCCGCTACCGCCCTGTTCAGCGTGAAAACCGATGGCAGTGCCATGATAAAGACGTACTCGGCAGACTCCGAGGTGCGGTACACCGACGAGGGCGCAACTGATTACACCTCCGACAATATCCCGGTGCTGATAGACGTCCAGGCCGATTCGGCAACCGGGATGGCCGGTGCGGTCCTTGCGATACTCGTCATCGCGGGGGGAGCGTTCCTCTGGTACCGCCGGAAAAAGAAGACAGAGTCCCAAGGCAATGCGCCATGAGATATCTCGCATTGCAGCGTTCCACCCGCCTCATGGCGGTGGTCCTCCTCTGCATTACCATGACAGCCTCCCCCTGCATCGCTCTCGGGTACACGTATCTCGACACAGGTCTTGAGCCGGTTCTCTCGGCACAAGTCGTGGGTGATCCCAGTTATTACCCTGGCGACACCTTCGCAATGACCGTCGTTCTGACGAACGAGGACCAGGACACATCCGTCCAGGTCGCCCCGCTCCTCGCCCCCGATATCTACGACCCCCGCATGGCCCTCGGGCTTGTGGTGAGCCCCCTGGGGTCCGATGCACCGGTCAGCGTAAAAACTCCGCCTGTCCTGGTCGGGGATATCAGCCCAGGGGAGAAGGTCCCCCTCACCGTCCAGGGGACCGTTGACGAGGAAGCTCTCCCGGGCACCCGCACCATCCTCCTCAATCTGACGTACCGTTACATCTATGCGATACCAATGACAGGGGCAGAATATACGACGATCAAACCGCTCTACCGCGAGATGTCACTGACCATTCCGGTCGGGATCACCATCAAGTCCGAGGTCAGGCCGGCTCTCCTCCACGTGGAGCAGGAGAACCTCGTCCCGGGGACCCAGGGATACCTGACTGGTGAGGTGAAAAATGTCGGCCATGCGACAGGAAGCGAGGTCGTCTTTACTATTAATCCGTTCGACAACGTGACCTTCCAGGTCGTTGAAGGCAGCACGTATATCGGGCAGTTCGAACCCGGTGAGACCGCACCAGTGCGGGTGAGGATCGCTATAAAAGACCACACCGTAGCCGGGGTGTATCCTGCAGTCCTTCAGGGGACATATCGCGAGAGCGATGGCAGCACCCGTACTACTCCTTCCGTCCCTGTCGGGATACCGGTGGCAAAAGGGGCCGAGTTCAGAGTGGAAAGCCCCGGTATCGTGATAAGCCCGGGTGGAACAGCCCTCATCAATGTATCGTACACCA
>JAKLGZ010000112.1 GCA_022710385.1 Methanoregula sp. | reverse complement strand
CCCGAACCAAACCTGCTTATTCCAATGCAGCTCTCAGTAGGTGATATGCGTATCGGGTATCCCTGCATCAACAGGCGCCTGGATTGCACGAGTGCCAAAAAGTTCCGGCTGGCCTCTTTTAATGACGAGAGATTTTTTGCAACAGTCTCGAGCAACCTCTCCTGCTTTCGACAGATACTTGCATGGAATGTGACACAGGATATACTCTTTTTTCGCATCTCATCCGATATCATCCCGTTTGCATCGCATCCGGTATGCAGGGCACCATGGCAGGAGCATTTTTCCGAAGAACTGGGGCGTATCGGGCATTCCATTCGGGATGAGGGTATCCGTATCTCGATGCACCCTGACCAGTTTATCATTCTCAATTCCCCTGATGAACGTATCGTTTCCCGCAGTGTTGATGAACTTGCCTACCATGCAACCCTGCTGGACCTGATGGAGCTCGGCACACAGGCCAAAATCCAGCTTCATGTCGGGGGTCGCTATGGTGATTCCCAGGAAAGTATCGCCCGTTTTGTCAGGGTATATGACACACTCGATCCGGCTATCAGACGGCATCTTGTTATCGAAAATGATGAAACACGGTTCAGTGCAACAGATTGTCTGGAAATTTCCGAACAGACGGGAATTCCTGTACTTCTCGATGTATTCCATCATGCATGTTACAACAATGGCGAGGAGACGGGAGATATGCTCGATGCTACGGGAAGGACATGGGGTGCAGATGACGGGATACCCATGGTGGATTACAGCTCCCAGCATCCGGCAAAGCGGCCCGGTGGACATGCAGAACATATAGATCTTTCTGATTTCCGGGAGTTTCTCGAACTCTCGCAGCCGTTTGATAGGGATATCATGCTCGAGATCAAGGACAAAGAGACCAGTGCCCTTGCAGCAATAGCTCTGCTACAGAAGGATCCAAGATTCGAACGAGCGATTGGGAAGAGGGTAAGGTCAGGATGATGAGTCCTTTCTCTGCGAAATGCTCCGGACCCCGACGTTCTTTATGTTGGGAATGTACGTGTTCACGATACCAGCTGCTTTTTCTTATATTCAGCTGTTTATACAGGAATATACCGTCGCATACATGAGGTGAGGGATTTCTGCTCAAAGGAGGGAGTTGAGAGAAAAGAGGATCTCTTATGAAAGGTGCCACTCCCAGAATCGAACTGCCCGGTGGAGAGCAGATCGAAAGAGGAACCACTGAATCCGGATTTGGGCACTCGTTCTATGGGTAGGCATCATCCATCTCCCCAAAAGAAGGCGAACGAATTTCCATTTTCTTCTAGACCCAAGCCAAACGGCCATTGGGATCGTCTTTCTGGATCCGAAAAAAATGTACCGGTCTGGTCTCTAAACCCTTTGTGTGTTCCCATTGGGAAGAGCCTTTGTAGTATGATTCGCGGCATGTCTCTGCACTGGGAAGCATGAAGTTAAAAAATGGGTAACCGGGTCTGGTTCATGGTATGAACTAAAAAGGAATGTTTCACTATGAACAAGATGAGATGACTGCCCGGGAGAGTATCTGCATAACCTTGGAGATGGATCTCTCCCCTTATTTCCCACCGTAACGCCGGACATGATCCCAGATCTGCTGGTACGGGCTCCCGGGAGCTGACTCTTCGTATATTCTCGGATCTTCCCGACGGTAAAAGGTCCTGTCGCTCCCAACCGGACATACCTTGATGCAGATGCCGCAGGGAGAGATATACTGCCGATGAAGGGAGGCACTCCAGCGTGCACAGGCGGTTTTATCAGTGATACCTTCGGGATAATCCTCTTTTGAGAGGGCAGAAGAGGGGCACAACCGCACACAACGCATGCACCTTGTGCAGAGATCATCATCTCTCATAGGATCTGGCGGGAGGGAGGCTGAGGTAATGATAGATCCAAATCTGACCCTCGGTCCATACTCAGGAGTGAGGATCATATTGTTTACTCCGAATGTACCGAGACCTGCACAGAATGCAGCGTGCCGGTGAGAGAAGAATGCAAGGGGCCTCTCGAGAAGAACATCGATGCTTCCATACCCGTCCCTCGGGAGAAAAACAGATGGATGTCCTTCATTGTTGAGATACTCGGCGACACGATAGCTGTACTGGTCTAATAAGGAATTCAGCACGTTATACATCTCACGGTAGTAAATGGAGGGGGATGTCTCAAGAACCGGGAGTTGGACAGGAAGACCAATGACAATCACCGATTCAGCTTCTGGAACGAGAGAATGGGGGAAGAACTCCTTCGGCATCCAGGGCTGAAAAGGGGGATTCTCCCAGCGCCTGACATCAGCTACCCCGATGAGGGGGATGCCCATCTCCCTACATTTGAGAAGGAGACGTTGTTTGAGGCTTTGATCCATACCTGCCTGATTAGTACGTATTCCTATACAAAAAGGATCATGGAGCGCCCACCAAGGGAAAAAACGAGAGAAAATGATCCTTTGTGCATTCGTGAAAATATTTCGCCAGGTTTTTTTTAATTAGTTATGATATCTGCAACCTGAATTTTTCCAGCGTCTCCGCTGCAATCGTCCTGACGTAGCAGTTCGGGTCATGGCACGCCCTTGAAAGAGGTTCAACTGCCCGCATATCACCCAGCTTGCCAAGAGCGATGACGCTGGCGAACCTTACGTCATGATCTGGATCATCAAGCATTTTCACGAGGTGATCATAGGCTCGCTGATCACCGATAGCTCCAAGAGCATCAACGGCCGCCATGCGAACCCGTTTATCACTATCCCAGAGGTTGATAACAAGGTATTCCACAGCGGGACGCCCTATTGTCCTGAGCTCGGAGACAGCCTTCCATCGTTCCATATCGTTTTTTTCGGACCATTCTTTAACCATCGACCTCATACATAATTCCCCTTTCAATTCAGCTTTAAATCTTAAACCGTATTCAAATCCCGAGGTTATTTGGAAAAATTGTTTTTACGATATATTTATTAGAGCATAAATATATGCAAAGCAGATCATGAGACAAAATCATAAAAAATAACCCGTTGTCCCTCATCGAACCGGTTCATTTTCCTGGCTGCCCTGCACATGTGGCTGCAAAATAGGTAAGGGTCAAGAAAACGGGGGCTCATAGAGGAATGGATAAATTTGGGATGTTTCAGATGAAGATATCCGGTATTACGTAGGTGATTATTCAGAAGGAACTGTTCGTGACAGCAGCTATCGGGGAATTTCAAAGAGATTTCTTTCAGTAAGGGAAAAGAAGGTAATGTTGGTCCGGCTCCTGTGATCCCTGACCACTACACAAGCGAAAGAATACCGGACAGAATCATGCATGGGGGATATCTCCGGATCATTTTTCTCATCACAAACCACTCCAAGAAATACCTACCTTTTTTTCCAATAAATCTCAAAGGTGAAGAAACTGATACCACCTCTCGTTCATCCTGCCACCCGGACCAACCAACCAGATAAATGATATGCAATCGGGTGCATGCCAGGCCCGGAGGGGACGATACAAATATTTATATTCTTGAGTGGTGTATAGTTTAAGACAGTTTTCAACTGTTTGAGTAAAACCATGTATAAATCAAATTTTGGCGGCCCGAGAAATGACGGCCCCCGCGAGATGACAAAAGTAGTCTGTTCAGACTGTGGAAAGGAATGCGAAGTACCGTTTAAGCCGACCGAGGGAAGACCCGTCTATTGCAGAGAGTGCCTCCCCAAGCACCGGCGCCCCCGGTTTTAATCTTTTTCTTTTTTCTGGTCTTATTATCCATTGCAGATCGTATTAGCAGCCACTGGCATGGAAGAGATCCGAGACTTTTAGTTACTCTGCGCAATTAACTCCTCTCATGATTGGGAACTGGATATTAACAGCATTGAGGATTGATTATGGGCGGATACAGCTCTTTTCCATGGGACGATGATACTCTGATGAAATGGTTTCAGGCAGGGCAGATCAGGGATATCCAATCAGTACCAGAGAGGATAATTGAGGAATAGCTCCTTC
>JAKLGZ010000111.1 GCA_022710385.1 Methanoregula sp. | reverse complement strand
AGTGACCTAGAGCCGGCGGAGTTTCTGGTCGACCTTTGCAAAAAAATTCCTTCCCACGTCAACAAAGAGTGCGGGAGTGGTGGATTTTTTTACCCTGATGGCCGCCTCGCAGCCGAGGTCCATGCTCTTCTGGCCATCGATCACGAGGCTGGCGGGTTTGGCACTCTCCAGGCGTATCTCGAGGGGGCGATCACCGCTGATGAAATGCGGCCGTGAAGAGAGCATGTAAGGGGCAAGGGGGACGAGCAGAGCACCCTCGATGCGGGGATCGATGATAGGGCCGCCGGCACTCATCGCATAGGCGGTAGACCCGGTCGGGGTGCTGACGAGCAGGCCATCAGCCCTGAACCGTTCGGACAATATTCCATCGATGATCACACCGAACCTGAGCATCTTTGCCGGACGGCTGGTGACGATGAGGACCTCGTTGAGTGCATCGCCGATATGGCTGTCACCGACAAAGAACGAGAGCCTCATCCTCGGCTCCACCAGAAATCCATCTGAGATGGTGGTGAGAACCCCCTCTGCCTCCTCTGGTTCAAGGTCGGCAAGGAATCCCACTTCACCCCAGTTGATGCCGATAACCGGCACCTGCCGGTCCATGGCCTGGACGGTGCGGAGGATCGTTCCATCTCCTCCCACGATGACGGCCATATCCGGGCGGGCTTTTGAGAGGGTGGAACCCTCCCTGTGGAGCCCGTGGGCAGTCGCGGTCTCAAATTCGACGTCGATCCCCCCCCTGCACAGAGCATCTCCGAGCTTCCCGGTGTATTCTATGGCTTTCTCGTCATCGATCCGGGATACCATCATGCATTTCATCGTCTCACCGCAGGTACTCGATCACTTTCCGGTGCATCACGCCGTTTGTGGCGACCATGCACCTGCCAATCGTGACCTCGTCGGGAAATACGAGTGGTTCCCCATCCAGGTCGCTCACTCTCCCTCCTGCCTCGGTGCAGATCAGGATCCCGGCTGCTGCATCGGTAACCCGGAGGGTCCCCCGGAGGTCGATAAACCCGTCGATCCTCCCGCAGCCGGTATAGCAGAGCTCGAGTGCGGATGCCCCGAGGAGTCTCCATCGCCGTATCTTCTGCCCGAGCTGCATCGCCCTCCCCGGGTCGAATTTCCTGCCATACACCGAGAGCGCGCTCTCGTCAAGAGACGCGGTCCTCGAGACAGAAATCCGCCTCCTGTCAAGAAACGCCCCTTCGCCTGCTCTCGCGGTGAACGTCTCTGTGCCCGCAAGGTTCCTGACAAATGCCTGCTTCATGTACCCGTTCTCGGCATAGGCAATGGAGAGGGCGTAGAAGGGGATGCCGGCGACCGCGTTGTACGTGCCATCGATCGGGTCCAGAAAAATGGTCCCGTGCTCACCCTCCATGGCGACCTTCCCTGCTTCCTCTGAGATCAGGGTTCTGCAGAGGGGATGCCCCGCGAGGTGTGCAAGGACGCAATCCTCGGCAACGAGGTCGATATGCTTGGTCGGGGTCCCATCGGCACCCATCCGGATATTCCTGCCGGCATCCGGTGTACCGATGAGGGGATCGATCGCTTCCGCAACATCATGGGCAATGTGTTCACAGACAGCCAGGAAGTCCATGGAATCAGGGTCCTTTGGGGTGTATTTATCTCATCATATATAGATAAAATAAGTAGCGCATACGCTTCAGCGAGTGTGAATGGATGAAAGAACAGACAGAAGTTGGAAAATTAAAGGAAGGGCGCTATGTCGTCATTGATGAGGAGCCCTGCAAGATCCTCGGCATTTCCGTTTCAAAACCCGGGAAGCATGGCGCTGCAAAGGCACGTATCGATGCCGTAGGCATCTTCGATGGTGTCAAGCGGTCCATCGTCCAGCCGGTCTCTGCAAAGACCTACGTCCCCATTGTGGAGAGGAAGAGCGGCCAGGTGATCACGATTGCCGGAACGACGGCTACTCTCATGGACATGAAAGAGTACACAAACTTCGAGATCGAGATCCCCTCCGATAAAGCAGGGCAGGTAGAGGTAGGAAAAGAGATACCCTACATCGAGTCACTCGGCAAGAAGAAGCTCGATCTCGACTAAGAACACTCACCTGAACGATATTTTTTTCAGATCCTCTCTTTTCAGCACGATTTCGGCACGATCATTCCCGCTTCTCTTCGCTCTATCGTGAATAGAGGGCGGCCGTCTCGCCATACTGGAGGACGTGCGATCGCATCGCAGTGATCAGTCCCGCCTTTGTCGCACCGGGGGGCAGGGTGAGCATGGCATCGAGCCCGTACACTTTGAAGGTGTAGCGATGGGCGGTACCTTGTGGAGGACAGGGTCCGGAATAGCCGATCCTCCCGAAGTCGTTCATCCCCTGGACTGCAGTGATCGGGAACGACACACTACCTTCTGGGGGTATCCCGGCGGGGATCTCGGGTTCTGCAGGAATATTCCAGATGAGCCAGGGGCAGAAGGAGCAGCAGGAGGGCTGGAAGGGATTGACTGCCATCACGGCGACTGATACGGCATTAAGGCCGGACAACATGATTCGCGGTGAGGTGTTGGCACCGTCACAGGTATGGGTGGGGGGAAATTCCAGGAAGTCGAGCCTGACACGGAGAGGTTCCATGAACATGATATCGACGGTGTTCTATAAAGCAGGATCTCTGCACCATTGGTCGTCTTGAGAAGGGAGTGATAATGTCCGGCCCCTCATACATGACAATCACACCTCATTAGGGATAATCTTGATTCGGGAAAACCGGTTCATCGGATTCCAGTAAAACAGGGTCACCATGATTCGGGAAAACCGGTTCATTGGATTCCAGTAAAACAGGGTCACCATGATTCGGGAAAACCGGTTCATAGGATTCCAGTAAAACAGGGTCACCATGATTCGGGAAAACCGGTTCATTGGATTCCAGCAAAACAGGGTCACCATGATTCGGGAAAACCGGTTCATTGGATTCCAGTAAAACAGGGTCACCATGATTCAGGAAAACCGGTTCATCGGATTCCAGTAATCAGGTCACCATGATTCGGGAAGACCAGGAGACCGGGTTCCGGGAACGCCAGGATCCATTATTCCTGCACATACCAGATACCTCACGGGAAATCCCATCAATGGAAATACCCATATCGTTCCCTGCCAATACCCTGCAGGCAGGCATGAAAAACGGGAAGGATGAAGAGAAGACACTGTTCCTCTACACGGACGGGGCATCCCGCGGGAACCCGGGCCCCTCTGCATGGGCTTACCTTATTCTTGATGAAAAAGGGGCAACCCTGGAGGAGCGGGCAGGCGGTATCGGTATCAGGACGAACAACGAGGCTGAGTATCATGGCCTTATCGAGGGGCTTCGGGCTGCCCTGAGACACGGAGGCACAAAGATTTCCGTCTGCTCGGACAGCGAACTCGTCATCCGGCAGATGAACGGGAGATACCGGGTCAGCGCTCCCCGTCTTCTGCCGCTGTTTCATGAAGCCAAGTCTGTTGCCGGGAGGTTCAGAACGATCGAATATCATTCCGTTCCACGGGAACACCCGGTCATCACGCGGGCAGATCGGCTCTGTAATGCAGTCCTCGATGAAGAAGCACGAAGGTGAGAGGGGGATCATCCGGGCTTTCAGGGTTTGCCCTCATGTATACCTCTTTATTTCATTTTTTCCAATACTACACCTGCAACCAGGTGAGGCTGTTTTTTAATGAAACAAAACACGAAGACGAGTGAAGAAGAATGCAGTCATGAATGTGAAGGTTGTCCCAGTGCGGCTACCTGTGATACCGCACAGGGAACGGCCAAAGGGCTCCCGGAAAAATCGAAGATCGATGTTAAGCACGTGATCCTTGTGCTGAGTGGCAAAGGGGGTGTCGGGAAGTCCACGGTTTCGGTAAACCTGGCATATGCCCTCTCGGCCCATGGGTACAAAACCGGCCTGATGGACCTTGACATCCACGGGCCGAACGTCCCCAAGATGCTCGGCATCGAGGATCACAAACTCACCACAATAGGGAACATGATCGAGCCCGTCCGGGTGACCGGCAACCTTTCTGTCATCTCCATGGCATT
>JAKLGZ010000110.1 GCA_022710385.1 Methanoregula sp. | reverse complement strand
TATGTACCTTATTGGCAGCAGGTGCCGCCGATCTACGCACCCTGACGCAAACGAATCATGTGACTGGTGTCAGGACGCAGGACCAACACTATCCCTTAGTTTCCGGGGCATTACCACGGTGTATCTTGCAAATCTGAACGAGAAGAAAGTGATCCACTACATAGTAGATAGAGCAGGAAATAGCTTCGTGAGATACAAAGGTGGATCAGAGATAATCATAGTTCGGAATGATACCGTGCTGTATACCTTTAGGGGTTGTTAGGAAAGAAGGGATGGTAATCGCTTCAAAAGCGACCAGAGATCGGATGAACACTCGGTCATAAGAGGCCCGAGCGAGCGCCGGTTACGACAAGCACAGCGGGTCGTCGTGCGGTCGCGAGTCACCGAGCGTCAGCGTAAGTATCAGACACAGCGACGAGCACGCTGCGAAGCATGGTGTGAGGAGCGGGAGAGGGCAGCTGCCGGTGAGGAGTGCAATGACGAAACCGGGAGCGTCATCATTCATGGTTAACCTCGAGAGAACAGGACCGGTATGTGAGCAGAACGGAATGGAGGAGCACCGGACAACAGGAGGAGCGGACGGAATGAAGCGGAGACGAACATTCCGGGCCGTTATCGCAATATCATGCTATCAAAGAGACGGAGACCCATGCTAACCTTTGATACTTTCACCCTGCATGGCGATATTCCTTTAGGAATTGCTATCGTAAGGTGATCCAATCAAGGACTTGGTTTCATGTTTGGAGAGGCAATAGAAAAAGCAAGTCAATTCACTCATCCAGTTATCATTTCGACTAGAACCTTTAATAAAACGGTAAATTGTGCTTGTGGTGCCTTCATTGTCCTAAACAATGAGGGTTGGATAATGACTGTTGCACATTTATGGCAGTCATCCCAACAAATGCTCAACGATAAAAAGGAGATCGATGAATATAAGGAACAAGCTGATAAAATTGAACAAAATACCTCATTAAAAGGAAATATTAAGAAAAATAAGATTAGGAAACTAAAAACCAATCCCAATTGGATCACCAATCATTCGTTTTGGTGGGGAGGGAATCTTCATCGATTGATTAATGTTAAAATATTCCACGAAGCAGACCTAGCTATCGGTAAATTGGAACCTTTCGATCCGTCATGGATTAAAACATATCCAATAATTAAGAACCCTGACGAAATGAAAATCGGAACATTTCTCTGTAAACTTGGATATCCCTTCCATACTATTAATGCAACCTATGACGAAGAAAAAGATTCATTTCAACTTGCTTCAGATGCTTTGCCACTTCCTCGTTTTCCAATCGAGGGAATATACACGAGGGATAATATTGTTAATTTTTCCGACAGTGGAAAAACTGTAAAATTCTTGGAAACGTCATCCCCAGGTTTGCGTGGACAGAGTGGAGGCCCGATATTTGATAAGGATGGATCAGTATGGGCCATTCAAAGTCATACGCGACATTTACCATTAGGATTCAGTCCAAAAATAAAAATTTCTGGTAAGGAAACCGAAGAGAATCAATTCATTAATATCGGACTTGGCGTTCATGCCGAAATAATTATACCGTTTCTGGAGAGCAATGGGATAAAATTCCAAAGATCCACGTAACAATTATTTGAATGCGAGGGGTGGGATTCGAACCCACGAACACCTCCGTGACGGGATCTTAAGTCCCGCTCTTTTGGCCTGGCTTAGATACCCTCGCACAAAATGTGATTCTCTAAATAATAATCATGAACAATCATAAGATAGTCGATTGCATTTTTTGATTTGACAATATGATGCAAACATGATCCGACGCCATTAAATGGCAGCAGGTCTTAAGTCCGGCTCTTTTGGCCTGGCTTAGATACCCTCGCCCGGATTAATACTTATGAAAGGATTGGAAGATATTACTTTTCAGAGGAAGGAAAATACCGGGGAAGAAGAGAGGATACTCTTAAAAAAATTGTTTTGCCCTCTGTAAAACTCCCGGAAGTTCAGCGTGTTCCCGATCGGCCGAACCTGGGGATAATCCGTCCCGTCCGTTCCATGTACTGCTTGTATGCTGCACCAAACTTCCCTGCAAGCATCTTCTCCTCGACGGGGACCCGGACGACATAGAGGGGAATGAAGGTGATGAGGAGGCCAAACCCGGCGATCCAGTTCCAGAGGAGGAACGGCTGGGCAATCGACCAGAGAAAGTGGGAGGCATACATCGGGTGCCTGATGTGCTGGTAGACCCCGGTCGTGACCAGCCGCTGCCCCTGCTGCACATCGGCATTCGGGGTGAAATTTGCACCGAGGTCGGCATGGGATCGCCAGAGCAGCAGGAGAGCGGCACCGAAGATGCCGGCCCCGACCCAGCCGGCCGATTCAGGGAGGGTATAATCGGCCGGGGCAAGGTACGGGGTGAGGATGTAGATCCCGGGGAGGATGAACATCCCGAGGGCAGGCAGGTAGATGAGCCAGGTATCTAATGCCGGTCTCCAGTGCTCCTCTTTGATCTTTCTCCGGTACTCCTGGGTATACCAGAGACGGATGGAAGCAGCAAGGAGAAAACCGGCGATGTAGAGGGCCAGGAAGATCGGCGGGGTCATAGTCGGAGGACCACTCCAGGGAATCAGCATAGCGTGCTCCTGGCTTATCTTTTTTTCTCTGAACGGGACCGTTCGGGGACCCAGGAAGTGAGCGGGGATCATCTCTCACTATTGAGCAAGAACCATACGCAAATGGGGGAAAAATCATATCCCGGATCATCCCTGCACAATGGTTCCCGTTCCATGATCGCTCCCCTCAACAGGTTCTCTTATGTCTTCGTCCGGCACATGATCCTGTGGAAATGAGGGAGCCTGCCGTCAAAAAAATCCTGTACTGGTGCGAACAGTGCAATGTGCCGCTCATCGGTCGCAGCTGTGCCTGCGGAGTCCAGGGCAAGGCACTCCCCCTTCTGCAGCCTTATGATGTCCGTCCCGCCCTTGCTGCTGACCGGGATCTGATCAGCACCCTCCTCACCGATCGGTTCGGTCCCGTCCCGCTGCCGCAGATCATCCTCCTGAACAAGACCGGCGGGGTCGACCGGGCCGATCTCGTGATCATGCACGGGGACCGGTACGCCTGGCTGACCTTTGACCCGGTGAGCCGCCGGTTCAGCCTCGATATCGCCCCGGAAGCACTTCCGTATCTCATTCCGCATGCCGCCCGCGGGATGGTCCGCCTCGAGACCGATGCCGATCTCGGCCCGGAGAGCGGACGGATCGGGGGAAAACGGTTCCGCCTGAAAAAGCCGGCAGAGGAGGGGACCGTTATCGTCACCTACAAGAACCGGTTCGGGACCGGTGTCGTGAAAGAAGGGTTCATCCGGGTCAAAGAGGTGATGCCGGTGACGCCGAAAACACCCCCCGACCCGGACTGGGACGCGGCCATCCGGCAGAACCAGTACCACTTGAAGAACCTGGAGCGGAACGCGGTCCGCACCATAAAACGGCACCTCCATGACCGGCCCTGTGTCAATGTCTCCTTCTCGGGCGGCAAAGACAGCATGGCCGCACTGCTCCTTGCGAGGAAAGCCGGTGTTGAAAAGGCATTCTTCCTCGACACTGGCATCGAGTTCCCAGAGACAGTGGCGTTTGTCGAATCGCTCGGGGTGGAGGTGATCCGGCAGGCCGGTGACTTCTGGAAGGCGGCCGAGAAGGCCGGGCCGCCGGGCAAAGATCACCGCTGGTGCTGCAAGCTGCAGAAGCTCCACCCCCTGAAGATCTACCTTGAAACGACCGGCCCCTGCCTCACGGTCCAGGGGAACCGCTGGTACGAGTCCTGGAACCGGGCTGACCTCGATGAGACCAGCCAGAACCCGGCAAATCCCCTGCAGCTGAACATCTCGCCGATCCGGAACTGGCGGGCGCTGGAGGTATTCCTCTACCTCTGGTGGCAGAACGCCCCCATCAATCCCCTCTACGAGCAAGGGATCGAGCGGATCGGATGCATGGTCTGCCCTGCGATGCTTGAGAGCGAGTACGAAATACTCCGAGCCCTGCACCCTGAAGAGACTACCCGGTGGGATGCATTCCTCGACCGGTGGGCTGGGAAGAAAGGGCTCCCTGAAGAGTTCCGGAGATGGGGACTCTG
>JAKLGZ010000011.1 GCA_022710385.1 Methanoregula sp. | reverse complement strand
TGCTGAGATCGAGAAATACCACCGGGTACCTGCCGGTCGGGAGGAGGGTGCCGTATGCCTCCCTGACTGCATTTGAAAGGATACGCGAGCTGATACTCCTCCTGTTCACCGAGATGAACATCTGGTACTGATTCTTTCTCGTGAGTTCAGGGACCGAGATGTATCCATCAACGAAAATTCCCTCACTCTCCGCATGCACCCTGATCATCTGCCGGGATACGGGAAGGCCGAACAGGTGGATGATCGTATCCATGAGTCTGCCTCCTCCGGGTACTGAAAGGATCTTCCGATCGTTGTGAGTCAGTTCGAACGCTATCCCTGGATGAGTGATGACAAGGCGCTCGATGAATCCGGTAATGCGTGCAATTTCAGATGATACCGTTTTTTGAAATTTCTCGCGTGCAGGTGTGTTAAAATACAGCTGTTCGACTGTGATCACAGTCCCAAACGGGCATCCTGTCTCAGAAACCAGGAGGATCTCTCCCCCCTGGTTCACGATTCGTGTCCCTGATATCCCTGCCCCTTCGCGGCTCTTCGTGACGATGGTCACCTTCGCCACCGCTGCAATGCTGGCAAGCGCTTCGCCGCGGAAACCGAGAGTGGAACAGGCGAACAGGTCATCGATGCAGGCAATCTTGCTGGTTGCGTAGCGGGCAAAAGCCAGTTGTGCATCGTCCGGGCTCATGCCACACCCATCATCACTCACCTGGATCGAAGTGATCCTGCCTTTCTCCGATGTCACAGCGATCCTGATCCGTCCTGCACCGGCATCGATCGAGTTTTCACAGAGTTCTTTTACTACGGAGGCTGCCCGCTCCACGACCTCCCCGGCCGAGATCCGGGATACCGTGCTCTCATCGAGGACCTGTATCCGGGTGCCCTGACCGGGCGTCATCGCTCAGTCACGCTTCCTCTCCCCTGCCCGCTTTTTCAATTCGTAGAGTATCCCGAGGGCATCCCGTGGGGTCAACTGATCAGGATCGATCTTTTTCAGGTCGCTGACAACGGGATGTTCGACGAGAGGGGGTGCATCGACAAGCAACATCTGGGTATATCGCTGGAGCCTCGGTCCCCCTCCTCCTTCACCACGGATAAGGTCTTCCATGAGAGCCGACGCCCTTGTGATCACTCTCCCCGGTAACCCGGCAAGTGAGGCGACATGAATTCCATAACTCCGGTCGGTAGCCCCAGGTATCAGTTTCCGGAGAAAAATGACCTCCTTGCCGGTATCCTTTACCGCAAAATGGTAGGTACGGACCCTTTTTAAGTCATGCTCGGCTGCAGCTATCTCGTGAAAGTGTGTAGCAAAGAGGGTTTTTGGCCCGGAAGCCCCCCTTCCATGAAGAAAGTCAAGGACTGCCCGTGCGATGCAATACCCGTCAAGGGTGCTTGTTCCCCTCCCGATCTCGTCAAGGATGACTAGACTTCTCGGAGTCACATTGTTCAGGATGTTTGCAAGCTCGATCATCTCGACCATGAAGGTGCTCTGTCCTGACGCAAGATCGTCAAATGCACCGACCCGGGTAAAGATCCGATCCACGATTCCAACCCGGGCATGGGCTGCCGGGACAAAAGATCCTGCCTGGGCCATGACCACGGTGAGCGCCACGGATCGCATGTAGGTACTCTTTCCGGCCATGTTTGCTCCCGTGATGATCAGAATCTGGGAGTCACTTGAGGAGAGTACGGTGTCATTGGGGACAAAACCGCCTTTCATACCGGGTTCCACAACGGGGTGCCTGCCCTCCCGGATCAGGATATCCTGGATCTCATCAATGACAGGGCGGGTATACTGTTGCAGAACGGCAGCCTCGGCGAGTGCCGCAGCAGCATCGATCGCGGCAATACCCCGTGCGACTGACTGGAGGGAGGGGACACCATCATTGAGCTTCCGGAGCACATCCATATACAGTTCCTGCTCCAGCGAGGAGAGCCGGTCTTCTGCCGTTGCGATGAGCGCTTCCTGCTCTTTCAATTCCGGGATTGTGAACCGTTCTCCCGATGCGGTGGTCTGTTTCCTCTGGTAGGTCGGGGGAACAAGGGCGAGGTTCGGTTTCGTGACCTCGATATAATAGCCAAATATCGAGTTATAGCCGACCTTGAGCGATTTTATCCCTGTCTTCTCCCGTTCCTGTTGCTGGAGGGTGATGATCCATTCCCGGCCGGATGCGGCCCTGCTCCGGAGTTCATCAAGCAGGGGATGGTATCCCTCGCGTATCACCCCGCCATTCCGGGCAAGGGCTGGCGGGTCATCGGCAATGGCGTTCAGGATCAGGGGAGCGATCCATCCCTCGTCAACGAGATCCCCGCATGAACCCGCGAGTTCGACCGGGAGGGAGGGATCGTCGAGGGTTTCCCGAACGGCCGAGAGCTGGCCCAGCGTGCGTGCCAGGGCAATGAGATCGCGGGGACCTGCGTTGGTGCATGCTATCCTACCGGCAATTCTGCTGATATCTGCCAGCTCACCGAGTATATCACGGACCCTTGCCCTGACGGCCGTCTTCCTGGAGAAGTATTCAACGGTGTCGAGTCGCCGGTTGATAGCCGCAGGTGATACCAGCGGTACAGCGAGCATGCTCCGGATGAGCCGGCTTCCCATGGGGGTCATGCTCCGGTCGAGGAGGGAGAGCAGGGTTGGATCCCCCGATCTCCCCCGGATGCTCTCCAGGATCTCCAGGTTCCTGAGCGTGATCCCATCGATCAGGCATGCCTCTCCTGCCTGCCGGTAGCAGATCTGTTGCACATGTGTGAGATCAAGCCGCTGAGTTTCCTTGGCATAACAGAGTACCATGGCGGCTGCCATAACGACGGAGGGGGCCGATTCTATACGAAAGTCTGACAGATCACTCACTTTGAAGTGATCGATAAGGATTTTTCTTGCGCTGGCAGGATCAGTCGCACAGTTTCCAGCTGCAGTGACCACCACCCCGGACTGTTTTACAACATCCCCGAGTTCCGCCGACAGGTATTCCGGCATCAGACATTCGGAGGGGCGATACCGTGTCAGTTCAGAGGTGAGGGCAGCGGTCCCGCGATCGGAAGGACAGGTTGTCACAACAAACTCTCCGGTAGTGATATCAAGGAAGGCCAGGCCCATCACAGAATTCCTTTCCAGGGACGCCACCGCCATCAGGTAGCGGGCACCGGATGATCCGATCATCCCCTCATCGATCACCGTCCCTGGGGTTATTATTCGCACCACCTCGCGCCGGACGATCCCTTTTGCATTCTTTGCATCCTCGACCTGGTCACAGATGGCAACCTTGTAGCCTTTTGCAATCAGCCGGGCGATGTATCCCTCAACGGAATGGCAGGGAACACCGGCAAGCGGGATCTTCTGGCCGCCGGAATCTTTCGAACGGGAGGTAAGGGTTATTTCGAGCTCACGCGAGACGGTCTCTGCATCACCGCCGAATGTCTCGTAGAAGTCACCGATGTGGAAAAGGAGGATAGCATCCCGGTACTGCTCCTTGATCGCCCAATATTGGGCCATCGCGGGCGTCAACCTGCCATGGTTCGGTCCGGGATGCTCCTCTCCATTTGCCATTATACAGATGATCGTAGTGCGATGAGAAATGCATACCGATCCAGAACACGGAGCAGGAGAGTCCGGGGTTTCAGCCTCATGGTAAATACAAAAAAATTCGTGAAATAGGTCACCTCAACTACCAGGCCTCACCAGATCGTAGCAGGAACAGGATCCCATACACAAGGGTTGAAATAGGCAGGACCCTCAGACGATGAGCATTGAATATTGATGACGGAGCCGGAACTACGAGGGGATACCAATGATCGGCAGGGGAGAAAGAGACCGAACCGGCTTATCAACGAGGTAAGCCCCTATCTGCTCCAGCATGCCTGGAACCCGGTGGAATGGTATGCATGGGGAGACGAGGCGTTTGCACACGCTGCCGCGGAGGATAAACCGGTATTTCTCTCGATCGGGTATGCCACCTGCCACTGGTGCCACGTGATGGAACGGGAGTCATTCGAGGACCCTGATGTGGCAGGGGTACTCAATACCCATTTCGTACCGGTAAAGGTGGACAGGGAGGAACGGCCTGACATCGATGCTCTCTACATGGCAGCAGGCCAGATGCTCTCTGGGATAGGAGGATGGCCGCTGAATGTGTTCCTGACACCCGAAAAACAACCGTTCTTTGCCATGACCTATATGCCCAGGGAGCGGCGTTTTGGAACTCCCGGTATCATCGATATTCTCGAGGAGATCAGCAGACTCTGGAGGGAAGCACGTCCCGAGCTTATCAGAACGGCAGGACTCATGGCTGCACACCTCTCCAGGGAGACGGGAAAAGGCAGGAGGTTACAGCGAACGATACTTGATGCTGCATACCATGAGCTCCTTCTCCGTTTTGATGCGAGAGATGGCGGATTTGGGGGCGCTCCCAAGTTCCCCCTCCCCCACACCTTGCTGTTCCTTCTCCGGTATTCACAACTGAAGGGCGAAGAGCGGGCGATAAGTATGGTTGAAAAGACCCTTCGTTCCATGGCGATGGGTGGGTTGTATGACCAGCTCGGTTCTGGTTTTCACCGTTATGCAACCGACACCCATTGGCTCGTTCCCCACTTTGAAAAGATGCTCTATGATCAGGCACTCCACGTCCTTGCCTATACCGAGGCGTACCAGTTGACCAGCAATGAATGGTATGGAACTATTGCCAGGGAGTCGCTGGAATACGTGCTCCGCGAGATGACCGCCCCGCAGGGAGGATTCTTTTCAGCGCAGGATGCCGACAGTGGGGGAGAAGAGGGAGGGTATTATCTCTGGACGAAGAAGGAGGTGGAGGACCTCCTTGACAGGGAGACAGCCGCAGCTGCATGCCGTGCATGGCATGTCACTACCGCTGGAAACTATATCGATCCGGTGAGTGGGGAGAGAACAGGGAGGAATATCCTCCATATCACGCGTGAAATAACCGACCTTGCGCAAGGCATGGGGTTGTCCCCCGAAAAGCTTATATCTCTCATCGACGCAGCCAAAAAAACACTCTTTACGGCCCGGAAGAACCGCGCCCCGCCTCTCACGGATGACAAGATCCTGGCCGACTGGAACGGCCTCATGATTGCTGCTCTCGCAAAAGGTGCCCGGATCTTTCACGAAGAACGGTACAGGAACGCTGCAGCCAGGGCAGCGGAATTCATTCTCGGGTCGATGAAGAATCCTGACGGGCAGCTCCTCCACCGGTACCGGAACGGGAGGGCGGGGATCACTGCACAGGCTGCGGATTACAGCTTCCTCATCTTTGGTCTCACGGAGCTGTACATGGCAACGTTTGATCCCGCCCATCTCGCTGCTGCCCTTTCCCTGCAGGAATCGCTTGACAGCCAGTTCTGGGATCCCGCAAACGGGGGATATTTTACTGCTGCAGGGACTGAGACCGACCTGATTGCACGCCAGAAAGAGTTCTATGACGGGGCAATCCCGTCTTCAAATTCCGTTGCTTTCACCAACCTTTTGAGGCTCACCATGCTTACCGGGAATACCTCGTTCGAAAGCCGCGCTTCGGATCTTTCCCGCCCCTATGCTGAACACCTCGCACAGGCACCCGCTGCCTACCCCTTTTTCCTGAGTGGACTCTGCCTCCTCTTCGGCCCCTCCTCTGAAATCGTCATTGCCGGGGGAGAAAAAGGTGATACGGCAGAAGAGATGGTGCATGCGCTGGAATGCAGATACCTGCCTTTTACCGTGATCCTGGTAAAAGATTCCAGGAATGAGGCTGCGCTGGCAAAGGTTGCCCCGTTCACCAGGGACATGGGTGCTGTCGATGGGGAGACTGCTGCATACCTCTGCAGCCGTCACTCCTGCTCAGTCCCCGTGAAAGGAGTAAAAGAACTGCTCCTGGGGGTTGAGAAGGAAAAAGACCGGAAAAAATCCTGGGTTTAAAAAAATATTCAGAGATTCCGCAATGCTACCAGATCCTTTACCCCGGTCAGTCTCCATACAAGGGATCGTTCCTCGAGGGCAATGGCCTCCGGGGGATCCTGGGGGGAATGGCCGAGGGCTGCCAGGATATTGTTTGAGAGCTTCCGCCCTTTGATAAGGTTCACAAAATCCTCGCGGATGATCTTCTTGTCTATGGAATCGGTCACTTCCTCAAGGTAGCCCTGGAGGGTGATGAAGGTGTAGCAGGAGAGGTCGCGTGTGTACTTCTCCACCTCGACCGCAACATGGGGGCTCTTCCTGAAATACTCGATCTTCTTTCCATATTTTGTCGAAAGGAAATGAAGGAACTTGCCATCGAAGACATAGAGGAAAGGTGCAATGTAGGGGTATTTCTCTCCCTGGAATGCGATGCGGCAGACATACCCTTCCTCGATAAGATGGTCATAATCCTGCTTTTCCATGCGGGGAATTTTAACGATGTCCATGCGATTTCCTACTCTCCTCAATAGTTGCGGGGGTTACATAAATTTTTTTAATTCGAGTTCGTGCATCTGATCATGAGGGGCTTTTAGTATCGTCCTTTTTAGAAATCATCCTTTTAATGAGGCCTGGTTTCGAAAAAAAGCAAAAAAAAGGCACCCTCCAAATCGCGGGACCATTCAGTTCGTGTATCACGAATATAATTCAGGCGGGTCCCATGGAGGGGAGCCATATTGCAGAAGAAGGCTCACCTTCCAGGAGCGCAGATCCTGATCCCCTTCTGCCGGGCTTGAGCTGAATCACAATGATGCCGGGATACTGTAATGCGAGAGTGATGAAATCCGCTTTTCTGCTGAAACATGGCCTTCCATGATTCGAGTGAAAGTTTCCCGGATTGGTGCATCACGCTTATTGTACATGCTCCACGGGATATCCTGCCCGCAGATACGCCCCCATTCCGCCAAGGACATTGGCCAGTCGCAAATACCCTTTTCCTGCGAGATAACTCGCTCCAAGCGAACCCTTGAAGCCGGCATCGCAGTAGACTGCCACTTTCCGATCCATCGGCACTTCCCCCACCTTTCCCGGGAGTTCTCCTACATAGATATGGTGGGCTTCCGGGATCATGCCATACTTCCGCACATTTGCAATATCACGTACGTCGAGGAGGAAGAGGTCCCCATTTTTACGCTCTCTTGCAAGGTCATGCACACTCCAGGCTTCGAACTGCCCTATAGGGCTTCCTGACTTGAAATATGCCGGAAATCCCCCTGCAAGGTACCCCTCCAGGTTATCGTACCCAAGCCGTAGGAGATGCCTGCTCACTTCCCGGAGATGACAGTTGAAATCGTCGACGAGAATTATTGGGTGATCATACGAAAGGAGCCATCCTGCAAAACCAGGGATACCATCCTTCCAGATCGAGAGGCTGCCCCCGATGTGCCCCCCGGCAAAGGAGGTGGGTGAACGGATGTCAAGCACCTGGGACTTTTCCTGGATATCGCGGAGTTCATCCACCGAATAGGGACGAAGATCCGGGAGATGGGAGAGAACCGGGGCTCCCTGCTGGTTCATCTGTTCCATCTTCGCAAAGTAAGGAGGAAGATAATGATGCTCGTTCACCTTTTTTGTATGAACTCACCTTGAGAGAGAGAGAGATGGGGATGTGTCTGCTTTTCATACCCTATCGTGGTAACCTCATGGTCGCTGATCGCGGATCCGCACACCGAACCTGCCCCGTGTGCAGGGAGCACGATCGTGCCATCCCCAAGCGGGAGGATCTTCTTCCAGATGCTCTCGAAGAGCAGTGCTGATACTTCAGCCCTCCTTTCAGGGCCGAAAAAATCGGTGCGGCCCGTATCGCCGGCAAAAAGGGCATCCCCGGTAAATACTGCATAGGGGAGGTCCGACACCTCCCTGTCAGTCACAATGATAGATATGCTCTCAAAGGTATGACCTGGTGTCTCGATGATCCGGAGCTCAATTGGTCCAAGCCTGAACGTGTCGCCTTCCTTCACTGCGTTCCCATACGCAAATGATATCTGGCTGCCATGGTAGATGGCGGCTCCGGTACCGGATGCAAGTTCGAGGGACCCGATCACGTAGTCTTCGTTGCGGTGGGTCTCGAATATATGGGTAATCCTGACATCGAGCTCCCTTGCCAGTTCAAGGTATGCTTCACAGTCCCTTCTTGGATCAATCACCGCGGCCATTCCTGCCGCACTGATGAAATATGAGTAATGAGAGAGCCCTTCCGATGGTATCTTCCGGATGATCATGAGTACACCCGTTCCCGAATTGAATTCCGGTTCCAATATAGTTTTCGAACAGGGAGATTCCGGGGCGTCAGGCTAATTGCTGAATCACTCCTGCTGAAGCAGGAATAAGTATCCGGTCAAAACAAGGTAAAACATCACAATGCCCGGCAGTGGATATCATTCTCCTGATACACACACCATTGATTCTCCGATAATACACCAGCTAAGCGCTTCACAGAGGAAGATTCCTCCTCACCGTCCCACAAAAGTAATTCGTTCATCCATCTGATTTTCCGAGGCTATAGCGTTAAAATCCACTGATTCATCAGAGATGATAGGTGCCGTGCTTTTTGAAAATATTTCCTATTCCCTTCGATAGTAATAGTAAGCGATCCCGGCAAGGACGAGAATGCCAATAAACGGGAATATCACCCATTTGGATGTGAATGAATGGAGATAAAGATCCTGGAAGGAGGCAGTGCTGGGATCGATGCGTGTCCTGACTGGTTCAATAGTGACAGCAGGAGGAATTGGTTCTGGAGCGGTATCTGTCCTGGTAGTTAATTGAACAGGTATCTCGGTAGTCGGTGGAGTGGCCGGAACGGTCGTCGCTGGAGTGGTTTGGACCGTAGTCGGGGAAGTGGTTTGGACCGTAGTCGGCGCGATGGTGCTCCCCACAGGAGAGGTTGGCTGGATCAGTGGGCTGGTTCCTGACGGGGGTTGATCGTCATCAAATGGCTCAAAGGTTGTATCAATTGTTATCTCTGGTGTTTCATTGACCGAGACATCGGCGAGAGAAAATGGTATTAGGAAACTGGATGCCATGAAAAAGATAATCAAAAAAACAATCAATTTCTTTTTAATCCTCATTTTTCCCTCTTTTTTATTATAAGTCTCTATTTATCGTATTCCTATAAAAGAGATCCTCCCAACAGCTGATCGACCGCTGCAGGGTATGCCGGGAACAATTACCATGTCCAACCCATCCAAACAGGATCGGGACGATCCATATCCCAGAATACCAATCTTTCTTCCAGAACTCCCGGGGGCTGACGCCGGGGTTCTGCATACCAGAACAACCTATCCCGTTACTATCAGTATCAGTGACCAGGTGTTCACCATCCTCAGGAGCCGGAGAAAAAGGGTGAGAAAAGGGAGGGCACCGTGCGGATTTGCCTTCTCTTCATTTTTTTATTCTTTATCAAAGAGATCATACTTACGGCTTCCATCAGCTGGCTAATAGATTTCCCGGGATCCCGGTACATCCCCTCCCAATAAAAGAAAGACGAGAGTCCGTTACCCTGGCATAATAAACACTGGCAGAAACACTTTTACCCCTATCTTTGAGACTGGATGTTTCATGGTATCTCGATGACAAAAAGAGATTATGGAGTGTGGCGGATGCAACACGCAAAAAGAGGAGGAAATATTCTTCAAAAAAGATCTATCAACACCCTCCTCTTCGATATGGACAACACCCTCTTTGACCTTGTCAATGCAAAGATCGAGGCGTGCAAGGCGGTGACAGCGAGACTCGATGCTGGTGATGCCGAAGACCTCTTCTCATACTTTCTCCGCCGGCAGGGGGGGTTTGATGATCCTGAAAATATCCGCGACTTCATGCTGGACCACTCCTGCTACGATAGAGGCCTCTTTTGGGAGTGCACCTCGCTCTACCGCGAGATACAGACCCGAAACCTAACTCCCTACCCTGGGGTGGAACAGACCCTTGCACTCCTTGCCTCATCGGGATTCCGGTTAGGGATCGTGACCGATGCATGGCTGGTAGATGCAACAACCCGTCTTGAAGCAACCGGCCTTTCACCGTTCTTCAATCACGTGGTGACCCATGAAATGACCGGGGCACACAAACCAAGCAGTCTCCCGTTCCTCCTTGCACTCGTCCGGTTGAATGCCACTGCACGGGAGACGCTCCTTGTCGGGGACAGCCCGAGGCGGGATATCGCCCCTGCAGGCATCCTGGGCATGTATACCGTGTATGCCAGGTACGGGGACCGGTTTTCCCACCCGAAGTCTGACGGTGGTGCGGACCATGCCATCGATTCTTTCCCTGAACTACTGCCTATCCTTGAACCTGGCGGCCGGAATGCGAAGGCTGCAAGGCAGGCTACGCTCAGCTGAAACAATCCCGCCACCATATCCGGGAACTATATCAGAACCTGATACCAAGAGGTAACCGGACGATATGACCAGAAAACGTGTTCTTTTCATCTGTTCCCACAATGCTGCCCGGTCACAGATGGCGGAGGGTTATCTCCGGGCCAGGCACGGTGACCGCTTTGAGGCATTCAGTGCCGGAACAAAGGCATCGACGCTCAGTCCGTATGCGATCCGGGTCATGCAGGAGATAGGAGTGGATATATCCGGGCATCGGTCAAAGTCCCTGAATGAAATTGCAGGCAGGGAGATGGATGTGGCCGTCATCGTCTGCGATGCAGCAAAGTCAGCATGCCCGTTCTTTCCCTGGGCAAAGGTGACCCTGCATGCCATCTTCAGGAATCCGAAGGAATTTGCAGGGACCGATGACGAGATTATCAACGGATTCCGGGAAATCCGCGACGAGATCACGGGATGGATTGACCGCTTTGTCTCCGAAAAATGAACTGAATCACACAGGCATTTCCGGAGGGTTCACCGCTCATCCGGACTATTCAGAGAGCGCGATGCCGGAAGGCTCTTTCTTGTCGCTTTCCGGCATAAATGCCTTGACCATCGCTTGTTTTCCAGCTTCACAGGGCTATGGCAGATAGCGATCTGCTCGTACTGTCATACAATACACCGTGGCATTGTCAGGCACTGTCACATCATTCAGGTGAAGAATACCGTTCGTCTTTTTGTACGAACGTCGTTCATCCATGCAAGGAGGAGAAAAACCCCTTTTTCCCAACCATCTAGCCACGGACCTTTTGGAGGGTTTCCTTTACCTCCTCAACATGGCCGGGCACTCTTACCTTCCGCCATACCGCGGCGATGGTGCCATCGGGAGATATGAGGAATGTGCTCCGTTCGATCCCTTTGAGGAGGGCCCGGTCTTTCCAAACCTTGTATGCCGCAATGGCCGCATGCTTCTGGTCGGAGAGAATACGGAAGCGGAGCCCCAATTTTGCCGTGAATTTCTGATGACTGGCCTCTGAGTCGGCACTCACCCCTACGATCTCGGCACCGAGCCGTGCAAACTCTTCAATAGCTTCAGAGAAGCCTCGGGCTTCGAGCGTACACCCCGGAGTGTTATCCCTTGGGTAAAAGTAGAGCACGAGCCACTTTCCGGCAAAATCGGTCAGGCAGTACTCTTCCCCTTCCGCGTCAGGGAGGCAGAACTCCGGAGCAGGCGAACCCATCATTGGATCGCTCTTCTGGTCTGTCATGATATCCACTGTTCTCTGATATGTCAGGACTGATAAAAACTATACAGGATTCCCACAATCCCATGCCACTGAACTCCCCACATCCTATGCCACCGAATTTTCAAGATATTATGCATTTTCCTGATATCCTCATGTGCCTGGCAATTGTATGATTGATTCCATGGTTGAGAAATAAAGGAGTTGCAGGGAAACCGGAGGAATTTTTCCCTCTTTCAAGAAGAAAAGGGTGAAGATTTTATTTTCCTTTCCTGAAAAAACCGAAGGGGTCACGATAATTGAAAAGCAGCCGGGACTTCCTCTCGGGAAAAACTCCTTCTGCCACAGACTTAATCTCCTCGACCGAGTAGAAGGTTCCCGGCAGATGGTGCTGAATCCCCCGGACAACCTCTTCGAGATCCTGGCGCTTGATGACCGAGAGGATTATCTTCACCTTCCCTTTCGATCCCTCCCCGTCAGCGATGGTAACCCCGAAGCTGTGTGCTCTCAGGAAGAGGAGAAGCCCTGAAATATCCTCGTTTGAGATCACCCGGACGACCACCGTCCCAATAGAAAGACGTTCTTCGACAGTCATCCCAAGAAGGGTCCCTGCCGCAAAACCCCCCCCGTAGGCTATGTAGCATGCGACATTCGAGACATTGTTCATCACCTGCCCTATGGCAAGGAGCCAGATGATAACCTCAAAAAAACCGATGATCGGAGCGATGTACTTCAGACCCTTTGCGATGAAGATGACCCTGATCGTTCCGAGGCTCACATCACAGATGCGGAAGAAGAATATCAGGAGGGGTAATATCACCCATGCAAAGAGATCGGATGATGCTACAGGATCTGCCATTGCCTTCCCACCATATTACAGGATATTTCAGACCCAACCGCGATATTTCATTGCTTTTACCACTCTCCCGACCGCTATGGTATACCCGGCCTGGCGCATCGGGACATTGTTCCCGGAAGCAAGATTATAAACTGCACGGTAGGCATCAACCATCTTCCTCTCGAGCCTGGCAATGACCTCTCCCCTTTCCCAGTGGTCAAGGTTGAAGTTCTGCACCATCTCGAGATATGAGACGATTACCCCTCCCCCATTGCAAAGGATGTCGGGAAGGATCGGAACCCCCCTGGCATGGAGCAGGGCATCAGCATCACCGCTGACAGGACCATTTGCGAATTCTGCAATAAACCTTGCCTTCACCCGGCTGGCATTGTCGATGGTGATGACATTCTCCAACGCAGCGGGTATGAGGATGTCAACATCAAGTGCCAGTAACTCCTCGTTCGTGATATTCCTGGCATCAGGAAAGTCCATGACACTCCCCGTCTTCTTCTTATGTTCCAGGAGGGCTGGGACGTCAAGACCCTCCCGGGCAAACACCCCCCCGCGGCTGTCGCTCACGGCTACGACCCTGACGGAATACTGCTCCTGGCCGATGATGGCAGCATGTGCACCAACGTTCCCGAATCCCTGGATCGCGACCTTTGCCCCTTCGAGAACGATGCCGAAATCCTTTGCAGCCTCCCTGATAACAAACCATCCCCCCCGGGCAGTGGCATCTTCCCTGCCCTCGGATCCCCCCAGGCTGACCGGCTTTCCCGTTATGACCCCGAACGTTGTTTTACGGAAGATCCTGGAGTACTCGTCCATCATCCACGCCATGACCTCAGAATCGGTATAGACATCCGGTGCCGGAATATCCCGATCCGGGCCGATAAAGTGGGAGGTCGCCTGGATATAGGCACGCGAGAGCCGCTCGATCTCCCCGGAAGACATCGTCTTCGGGTTGCAGATCACCCCCCCTTTCGCACCACCGAGCGGCAGGTTATGCAGTGCACATTTCCAGGTCATGATGGCGGCAAGTCCCCGGATGGTATCGATCGTCTCATCCGGGTGGAACCGGATTCCGCCCTTTGTTGGTCCCAGGGCATCGTTATACTGGACACGGAATCCGGAAAATGCCCTGATTGAACCGTCATCCATCCGTACCGGGATGGAGACATGGAGCTCACGCATGGGCATCTTCATGACTGCTTCGAGGTTGGGGGTGATCTGAAGATCTGCACTGCAACTGCAGAGATGCCGCTTGACTTCCTCGAATAAATTCTGTTCCGCCACAGTATCTTCTCCTTCCTGTTTCCGGTTTTTTCTCTCTTTTCACAGAGCTGTTATCGTTTCATTTCAAGAAATGCCCGTATCTGTTCATTCCGGCTTCCAGGAGAAGCAGGATGCCTGCTGAAACGTTCCTCAAAACTTGTTTTTTCCTCCTGGTAAAAAAGCCCGAACGCAATGGGTGCATCGCTGTTATAGTCCCATTCTTCAGCTTTGGCGCATGCAGCGGAGAAATCGGACGGGTCATGATCTGATAACTCGTATCCCTGCCTGTCGTAGAGTTCTGATACATTGAAATAAGTTGCGCAGATCTGGAGCACATCCACGTAGGAAAATCCCTTGTGGCGGAGTGCCTGGCCGATGATCCCCGACAGGTGGGGCATCTTCCTTGAGGTACTCCGGGCGACGAATCCGGCCCCGCTTGCAAGCATCAGGATGAGCGGGTTGAAGGGCTCTTCAGGAGCACCCTGAGGGGTTGACTTTCCCCGGAAGCCAAGCGGGGAGGTAGGGGTATACTGGCCGGTGGTGAGGCCATACACGCGATTGTTGTGGACAATCACGGTGATATCGGTGTTCCTTTTCGCCCCGAAGATGAGGTGATCCAGCCCCTCGGCATAGGCGTCACCGTCACCTGCACAACAGAGGACCGTAAGGTCGGGGTTGGCAAGCTTGATCCCGGTCGCGACCGGGATCGTCCGGCCGTGAATCGAGTAGAAGCTGTTGATGTCAAGATAGTCGCCCATCTTTGCGTGGCACCCAATCCCGGTGACGAGCACGATATTCTCAAGGGGGACGCCGTCTGCAATGAGCCCTTTGATCGCATTCCTGAGTGCAAACTGGAGGGTAAAGTTCCCGCAGCCGGGGCACCAGGTGTTCTGGGCACCCGTGATCAGGTTCTTTTCAGGCATCATGGCACCTCCCCCAGCCTGGCATCCAGTTCCTCGACAGAAAACGGACGGCCGTCTATCTTGGCAATGTGTGAGGCGACAGGTATTCCATGCTGGTGACAGAGGAGCCTGAGTTGCCCTTCAGTGTTTTCTTCAACGGAGATGATGTTTGGTGTACCTTCAATAACCGATTTGAGTTGTTCTTCAGGGAATGGTGAGAGGACGACGGGCTGGATCACTCCGAATCCATGCCGCTTTGCAGCCTCTTTGCAGACCAGGAGTGTCGATCCCCAGCAGAGAAGGGCGGTCCGGGCACTGCTTGTGCCATAACTCTTCACGCATTCAAGGGCGTCAATCTCACCCTTCAATGCCTCATATTTTCTCTGCCTTTTTTCTGTCATCAACCGCACCATGTCAGCTTTTTCCGTGGTAATCCCATCCTCATCATGGGCATAGCTGTTCACCTTGATCGCGGCATCCTTCAGGGGTGGAAACTGGAGGGGAGAGATCCCGTTGTCAGTTATCGAATATCTCCTGTATTGCCCGGAAATACCGGATTGTTGAAGGTCACTGGTCTCGGGGGGCCCGATTGCTTTCTCATCGAGGCTGTAGGTGCCTTCGCAGAGGGTCTTGTCTGCGAGAATCACTGCCGGGACCTGGCATTTCCATGCAAGGGTAAGGGCGATTGAGGACCAGAAGTATGCCTGCTCGGGATCCCCCGGGGCTACTACGAGCCGAGGGAACTCTCCCTGCCCTGCATGGAGGACAAATCCTAGCTCCGTCTGACCGGTATAGGTAGGGAGTCCCGTGGAGGGTCCGGTGCGTTGCCCCATCACCACCACAATGGGGATTTCTGATCCGCCTGCGAGTGAGAATCCTTCGGTCATCAGGCAGAATCCACCCCCTGATGTCCCGACTGCAGTCTTTTTTCCTGCATACGAGAGCCCGAGCGCCATCAGCATCACGGCGATCTCGTTCTCTGGATGGACCACGGTAAGAGGGAAATTTCGGGCTGCCCTCGCAAGGAAATGAAGGAGGTTTGACGTGGGGGTCATCGGGTAAGCCACATACGCATCGAGGCCGCCATGCAGGAGACCGAGGCCGATCGCCTCGTTCCCGGTGACAAGCGGGCAGCAGGTGGTGCCGATCCGGGGGATGATCCGCTCCTCGCGGACAGCCTCGTACCCCTTCCTTGCTATCACCAGATTCTTCGCGGCTGCCTTCGGGATCTGTCTCCTGATAACCGTCTCGACCACGTCAAAGGGGATTCCGGAAGATTTTGCAAACGCCCCGATGATGCAGGAGTTTCCCATCACCGGGGGTGCCTGCTCTGCTTTTAAGATCGCTTCTACTGGTATCCCCTGCCCCTCTCCGTGAACCCTGCCGCTGTCGTAGAGTATGACCGTGTTTTCAGAGAAGAGGTGCCGGTGGAGATCGACAGAGTCCTGCGAGAGCGCGAGGAGGTAATCGCACCGGTCCCTGTGTGCCCCGATCTTCTGTTCCGCTGCACGGGTGATGGTGAAGTTATGTCCCCCTTTGATGAGGGAGGGGTAATCAAAATACATATACGTCTGGTATCCCATCTGGTTGAAGAGATGGGCGATCAGCAGGCCTGCACTGTTGATACCATCGCCAGCCCTTCCACCGGTGAGGACCGATATATCATTCATCTGCTCCACCTACCAGTCTGGTGCACACCAGGGATGATATACATTCCGCCCATTATCAGATTTTAAAAAGAATTTATTCGATATTTCGGATTATTTTTTCTTTCGGGAGGCAGATTTCCGGATCCGTTCCGCCTCATCATGGTCCTCGATCCTCATTAAGAACGTCCCGTAACAGGGTTTCGTAAACGGAAATATGATCACATCCCCCTCGAATCCGATCGAGATCGGGGGAACCCCAATGATGTGCTTGTCAAATATCTTGAACCCGGGATCAACATCGACATACTCTCTGCAGGAGGACCTGATATAATCCCTGCATTCGGTGAAACTTGCATCGCGGAGGATGATCTCGTACTTCAGAGATTCGATACAACCCATGGGAGCACCTCATCGAGCTTGTTCTTGAGCGGCATCGGATTGTGAACTGCCTTTGCAGCGATCTTTTCGCAGGGGAACGTGATCATGCCTGCAATCTCCTGGAAATGTTCGCCGTAGATGAGGGCCACGACCGTCTTCCCGGTAATGGCCTGGACGGTGGCGGCATAACTGACCCCTGCATCGTTATGGATAAAGATGAAATGGTAGTCAAAGGCACGTTTCGTTTCCGCTATCTCGCCGATATACCGGTCGATATCCATCACCTCACCTACGTAATGCCGCTCAGGATCTGAAACCTCCACGAGGGTACGTGCAGCCCGGTTCCCTGCAATAACCGTCCTTACCCCCTTTTTCCTTAGGGCACTAATCAGGTAGAGGGCGATCCCGGTCTGGACGGGGACCTGGGGGCAGCCGAGCACGAGGACCGCACTCTTCTCCTTATGTACCTGTTCGTTTGTCATCTTCTGCACAGAACCTTTCTCGCTGTCCCTCAAATGGTTTTCCAAAGGTCTGTTACCGGATTTTCACACCAACAGCTTCGTTTTATAATGCGACCGTCCCTCGGCATCGGTGCTGGCTCTTCCGATCTACAGATAATCTAAAGACCGCGGATCCGGGATGGATGAGTATATACCGTAAACCGCTCCTGCCGTGAAAAGCAGATCAGCGTTATCCCGAATTCGTCAGCGGCAGCGATCCCACGGTCGGTGGTTGCCGCACGGGAGATGACGATCGGCACCCCGGCATTGGCATATTTGATCACCATATCCCTCGGCTGCCTCCCGGTGCAGCCGATGACACACTCCCCGAGCGGGATCCGGGAGAGTACCGCGTGTCCGATCACCTTGTCTACCGTGTTATGCCTCCCCACGTCGCTGCTTCTCGCAACGATCGCCCCGTCATGGAAGAGAACCGAACAGTGGACCCCGCCGGTTTGTCGCCAGAGATCGGTCACGATCTCGCGGGTGATCCCGTACACCTCATCGATGGTTATGGAAAGATCTGATACCACCTTCCCCGGTGGACACCCTTTGACCCCGATCGATCCAGTGGTCGCAATCTCCTTCTCCAAGGCTCCTGATATGGGAGCCCGGACCCGGATCTCACTGCCCGTAACCGCTACGGTATTCACCTCCTTTGAGAGTCCCTGGCAGACAACAAAGCCTGCACCGAGTGCTTCGACCTGGTCTGCGCTTGCGACCAGATCGGTAAAATGACTGCCGTTCAGGAACAGGGAGAACCGCTCCTCTTTTACGACCGTATCATCGATCGGTACACCCTTCCCCTCTTTTACCTGTATCCCGGTGAAACGGATGGTGTTCATGATCTCGTCTCTTCTGCCAGCCATTGCAGGTATGGGTGGTATCCACCGGAAACCGGCAGTACGATCATCTCCGGAAGCTCATAGGAATGAAGGTTCCGGATCTCGTGCATGACTGAATCGGCATTTGACGTTACCGTCTTTATGATCAGGAGGTGTTCCCTGTCCTCACACAGCTTCCCCTCCCATCGGTACACCGATTCGACCGGTATGATATTCACACACGCTGCAAGATGCTGCATCACGAGTGCCTGTGCAATCCCCCTCGCCTCCCTCTCACCTGCCGTCGAAAGAATGATAACCGGATCACTGTCCATGAAACCTCACCTGTCCCATCCCTTTTTTTTTCACTCCTAATTATGATATCTTCGATCCATCATTCCGGGACACTTCCCCTTCCTTGCGTCATCTTCACCTCCTGGTCACCTTCACCTCCTGAGGTCACTTTAAAGAACATACGAAAGAGATTATATCCAGCATGTACGCGGAACGTATGGGGCAGCTTCCCCCGTATCTCTTTGCCCGGATCGATGAGATGAAAGCCGCGAAGATCCGGAGCGGGGTGGATGTCATCGACCTCGGTGTCGGAGACCCGGATCTCCCAACCCCGGGCCATATTGTTGAAGCACTCTGCGAAGCAGCACATGATCCGAGAAATCACCATTATCCTTCCTATGCAGGCATGGAGACCTTCAGGACAGCGGTAGCCGGCTGGTACCGGTCGCGATTCTCTGTCGGTCTTGATCCCGGAAAAGAGGTACTTGCGCTGATGGGCTCAAAAGACGGTATAGCCCATATCCCGGAGGCGTTTGTCAACCCTGGCGATTACGTCCTTGCCCCGAGTCCAGGCTACCCGGTCTATCGGACATCGACCCTTTTTGCTGAAGGGAACGTATACGAGATGCCGCTTCTCGCAAAGAACCAGTTTCTTCCCGATCTCTCGGCAATACCGGAGAAGGTGGCAAAGGCAGCACGGCTGATGTTTCTCAATTACCCGAACAATCCCACCTCCGCGGTGACCCTCCCCGGATTTTTTGAAGAGGCTGTGGACTTTGCCCTGGACCAGGAGATACTCATCGTCCATGACAATGCCTATTCCGAGATAGCGTTTGACGGGTATCAGGCACCGTCATTCCTGTCGACCAAAGGTGCCATGGAGACAGCTATCGAGATGCACTCCCTCTCAAAGACTTACAACATGACCGGATGGCGCATCGGGATGGCGTGTGGCAACCCGGATATCATTGCAGGTCTTGCGAGGGTGAAAACCAACGTGGACTCAGGGGTCTTTGACGTTGTCCAGAAAGCCGCTATCGCCGCCCTTACTGGTCCCCAGGACTGCATCCGGGATGCATGCCGCACCTACCAGGAACGGCGGGATGTCCTCATGAAGGGGCTTGGAGCACTGGGATTTGAAGTCCAGGCACCGAAAGCCACCTTTTACGTGTGGATGGAAGTTGACGACTGCATGCATTTTGCCACCCGGCTTCTTGATGAAGCCGGTATCGTTGTCACCCCGGGAGTGGGATTCGGATCAGGGGGTGACGGGTATGTCCGGTTCGCCCTCACGCGGTCGACCGGGCGCATACAGGAAGCAGTCGATCGGATGGGGGAGCTTGTTTCATGACACTCCCTGACCACATGGAAGTCAGGAACGGCCATCTCTGCATCCGGGAACACGATATGGTAGCCCTTGCCGCCCGGCATGGAACTCCCCTGTATGTGACCGACGAAGACCGGATCGTGGGGAACTACCGGCAGTATGAGCAGGCACTCCGGCCATACTACCCTGATACCCGTATCCTCTACGCAGCCAAGGCTAACGGCAACCTTGCTGTACTCCGGGCACTTGCCTGTCTCGGTGCAGGAGCAGATGTATTCTCGGCCGGAGAACTGCACCTGGCACTTGCTGCCGGCATGAAACCCGGTTCGCTCCTCTTTAACGGGAGCTCGAAAAGCCCCGGAGACCTTGCGCTTGCCGTTGAGAAAGGGATTATCGTCTCGGTCGATTCCCTCGATGAACTTCACCAGCTCGATGCTGCTGCAGGTCAGGCAGGAAAACGGGCTGCGATTGCCTTCCGTGTCAATCCTGCCCTTGATGTGCCGACCCACCCAAAGATTGCCACCGGCCTGGCTACGAGCAAGTTTGGGATCGCCCACGAGATGATTCCCGCAGCGTACGATGAGGCGCTTGGATGCGAGTATATCGATCCCATCGGGATCCACTGCCACATCGGCTCCCAGATACTCTCAGTGGAGCCGTTTGCCAGAGCCTGCGAGGTGATGGTGAGGATTGCAGGGGTAATCACCGATATGGGGGTCCGTCTGAAATTCATAGACCTTGGTGGCGGACTCGGCATCCCCTACCATCGCCCGGACGACCATGCACCAACTCCAATGGAGTACGCAGAGGCGGTGATGCCGGTATTCAGGAAAGGGATTGCCGCAGCAGGAATAGCTCCCTCGCTCTGGATCGAACCAGGCCGGTCCCTCGTGGCTGATTCTACCCTCCTGCTTGCGAGGGTGAACTCGGTCAAGACAGCCCACCGGACATTTGTCAATGTCGATGCCGGTTTCAACCTGCTGGTCCGCCCGGTGATGTATGATTCGTACCATGAGGTGATCACAGCGAACAGGGCAGATCAGCGAGGGACCACACTCTGCACCGTGGCAGGCCCGATCTGCGAAACCGGGGACATCCTTGCTTCCGACCGGTTCCTTCCTGATCCGGTTGCCGGAGATATCCTCGCACTCCTTGACTGTGGTGCCTATGGATTTGCCATGTCATCGCAATACAACAGCAGGCCGCGATGCCCCGAAATACTGCTCAAAGGGAATATGGCAGCACTTATGCGAAGGGGAGAGACCACCAGTGACCTGACCTGTACCATGCAGTCCCCGCCCTGGCAGAAACAGGACTGAAAAGAGGAGCCCCTGCCGTGCACTTCCACTATGCCCTGGTCGACGATCTGATCAGCAGGGAGGAGTTCGAACGCCGGGTAGAAGAGAAGATGCAGGAGTGTGGCGATCTTATCGATGATGTCACGGCTGCAATGCTGGTGCTCGGCGAGCTCGACCGGCAGCACGTGAAGATCAGCGGGCTTTCCGGACGGTCCACGCTCTTCTCCTTTTTTGGCAAGGTCATCACCGTGACACCTCCAAAAGAGTTCACCCGGCAGGATGGCGGGAAAGGGTGGATCGCCCATCTGATCCTTGCTGATGAGACGGGCCAGGTAAGGGCAGTCCTCTGGGATGAAAAAGCCGGAGCTGCAGCTGAGATAGAGACCGGAGAGGTCCTCGAGGTGATTGGAAAGCCTGCGGGAAAGCTGAAGAATGATATCACCGTCCTTGCCCTCCGCAAGTCCCCCTGCATAATCGAATGTGGTATGTCAGTCCATCCACAGCTCGCCCCTCCTGAACGGAAAGACATCAGGATCAGGATCCTCCATCTCGAGGATCCTAAGACAATTACCCGGCGGGACGGGAGCACAGCCGAGCTGATCGAAGGATGCGGGACCGATGGAACCGCGGTTACCCGGCTGATGACCTGGCTCCCCGAGATCTTTGACGATATCCTCCCTGATACCACCGTTTTTATCAGGGGAGCGCTCGTCAAAGCCAGGAACTGGGGAGTAGAGTTTGTCATCGATGAGAAAAGTGAGGTGACACCTGATGACACCTGCATATCCTTCTCATTCAGCACCCTTGATACCGTAAAAAACGAGGGGGACTGGTCGGTTGAGGGGTCGATCTCTTCCCTTCAGCCGGTCCGGGCATTCTCCTCGCGGGATGGCAGGACCGGTCACGTGCGGAACATTGTCCTCTCGGACGGGACGGCAAGTCTCCGGGCAGTCCTCTGGGGAGACCGGGCACTGGTGCCTCTTGTAAGGGGCGACTATCTCACCATATACAATGCACAGCTCAGACAGGGCCGCTCTGGGGAACCTGAGCTGCATGTCGGTAACGGGGGATTTGTGGTGGTCACGCCACGCGGACTTGAGGAAGAGGTAGAGATGGAAGGGACGGTGATTGCCACAAGGGAGGGAACATTCCTCGATGACGGGAAGGTGCGGTATCTTGTCAATGGCACTCTGCCACACGGCCATGAGTTCAGGGTGAGGGGGATACGTTCCGGTGAACGGATAACGATCAGTACATCAGAAGAACTTGAAAAGGATGCGGTGAAGGTGCGATCGCTGCTTAGCCACCTTACCGGGGCAGGGTGAAAGGAACCAATACTTTCACGCTGCATGGCCGCGAAGATATATGAGAGGATTCATGTATGCTCTCCACGAAAAAGGTGAACCCGAGTAATGACAAACGGACCCCTTGAACTTGAAGATCTCCCCGGAGTGGGCCCTACCACCGCAGAGAAGCTGCGTGAGGCAGGCTTTATCACGGTAGAGAGCATCGCCACCGCATCCCCTGCCGAGCTTGCAGAGACCGCGGAGATTGGAGAATCCACGGCAAAAAAGATGATCAAATCGGCACGTGAACTGGCGGAAATCGGCGGATTCCGGACCGGAAAGGATGTGTTTGAGCAGCGGAAGGGCGTGCGGAAGCTCAAGACCCGCGTGCCCGAGCTTGATGATCTCCTCGGGGGTGGATTCGAGACCCAGGCTATCACCGAGATGTACGGTGAGTTTGGTTCAGGAAAAAGTCAGATCGTGCACCAGATGGCGGTCAACGTCCAGCTGCCTGAGGAGGAAGGGGGGCTTTCCGGGAGTGCTATCTACATCGATACCGAGAATACCTTCCGGCCGGAGAGGATTGAGCAGATGGTCATCGGCCTCGGTATCGATGCCGACCCCGCAGAGTTCCTGGAACATATCCATGTGGCACGGGCCCATACCTCTGACCATCAGATCCTGATGCTGGACACGGCACGGGAACGGGCTGCCGAACTGAGGGATTCCGACAGGCCGGTCAGGCTCTTTATCATCGATTCGCTCACCTCACACTTCAGGGCCGAATATGCCGGTCGCGGGACCCTTGCAGCCCGGCAGCAGAAACTGAACCGGCATCTCCACGACCTCTTCAAGCTTGCAGACGAGAACAATGCTGTCGGACTGGTCACGAACCAGGTGCTCTCAAACCCGGCAGTCTTCTTTGGTGACCCGACCAAACCCATCGGCGGGAACATCGTGGGGCATACTGCAACGTTCCGGATCTACCTGCGGAAGAGCAAGGGAGGCAAGCGTATTGCCCGGCTGGTAGACAGCCCGAACCTGCCGGAAGGCGAGGCGCCTTTCATGGTGGAGGAGGCAGGACTGAGGCAGTGCTGAAGGGGCTCGTCACCGATATCGATGGCACCCTCACCGACCGGCACCGGAGGATCCACACCGGTGCCATAGAATACATCCGGAAGCTCTGTGATCAAGGGATCCTGGTCGTGCTGGCAAGCGGCAATACCTCCTGTTTCATGGACGCACTCTCCAAGATGATCGGTACACAGGGTGCCTTCATTGCCGAGAACGGAGGTGTGTACCGTACCGGTTATGCCCAGCCATTGCGGATCCTTGGCAACCAGACCGTCTGTAAAGAGGCTCTCAAGGCGGTGGAGGATTTTTATAGCCGGTCGGGAATCACGCTCGATCTCTACAGCCCCACCTACCGTTTTGCCGATCTCGCCTTTGCCCGGACCGTCCCGGTAGACGAGGTCAGGGAGATCGTGAAGGATTTTCCTGTCGATGTGCTGGATACAGGGTTTGCCGTACATCTCCAGTCAAACGGGGTGACCAAGGGGCTTGCTTTCCTGAACCTTGCCGCTGAGTTCGGGCTTGATCCGTCCGATTTCCTTGCAGCAGGGGATGCCGAGAACGATCTTGAACTTCTCAGGTATGCAGGGATCGGAATTGCAGTACAGAATGCTCATCCCGCAGCAGCGGCGGTAGCAACCTACATTGCTCAAAAAGAATTTGGTGATGGCTTTGTGGAAGCCCTCGACCGGTATATGCCCTATTTCCTCGAAAGGTAGCGGTCAACGATGATATAATCCTTGATATCCTTGACCGATTCAAAGGATACAAACATACGGTCCCCCTCCACCCGGTACCCTGAAGTATCAAATGAGGGGTCAGGCTGTACTATCATGTCGACGACCTGTCCGGTCTCAAAATCAACGACGAGGTTTTTCAGGGTACCGATCACCTTTCCTTCATTGGTAACAATCTTCTTTTTGGATAGGCTGCGGGCTAATACTCTGGCCATAACAGAACTGTTGAGCTTTTAATATTTAAAGATGTTCAAAATTCGTCCAGAAGGATTGCATTTTTAAAAAATAAGGGCTCCAATTCGGGAAAAACAGTCGATTCAGGCAAGATCCGGATACATACAGTCTTGCTAGAGGGTCGGGAACTGCCGGATAATGTCAGACTGGGTGAGGATCCCCACCGGGCGATCGTCCTCAATCACCACAAGCCGCCCGATCTCACGCTCCTTGAAGCGTCGTATCACTTCGAAGAGCTGCACGTTTGAAGGTGCCTTGACAACATCGGTGGTCATCACCGCTGCTACCTTTTCATCGAGTGTCTTGTGATTGCCGATCGCCTTGGCAATATCACTCATGGTGACAATCCCGGCCAGCCTGCCGTTCTCCATCACCGGAGCCCCGTGAATGTGATGCGTGGTGAAGAGACGAATGGCATCTGCAATCGAATCGGTGCCCTTGAGGGTGATGAGAGGGGCACTCATATAATACCGGATCTGTTTTTTGGGAAGCGAGATCATCTCGTAGGTGGATATGAGAAGGGTCTGCGATATTTCGTCCTTTCCGTAAACCTCCCCCCTGATCAGAAGCTTGTTAACCGGAGTCGGTCCTATCGTGATATTGTCCCCGATCTCAAAGGCGCGTACACTCCCGATGATTCGGACACTTGCCTGGCAGATATCCGGATGGCAGAGGGTGGTGAATGCAATCTCCACCACTTTTACTCCCGTGACTACCTCACCATCCCGGGATATTGATACATCATATTCTCCCTCGGAGATACCCAGGTTCAGCTCCTTGTAGGCAAGGGAGGTGGGGTTATACCCTCCCTTCGGACCGGGAATACCGTCCACCAGCCCGATGGCCTTCAATGCCTGCATCTGGTTTCGGACGGTTCCCGGATTCCGCTTTATAACATCGGCAATCTCTTCCCCCTTGATGGGGTGCGAATGCTGATGATACAGGGTGATCAGGGTAATAAGGATATCCTTCTGGATGAGGGATAAATCCATAATGGTTTATCATCTGATTTCGCATATATAGATTGGGTTGAATATCCGGTGGAGTTCGAGAGAATACCGACAGTTCCGACCGCTGATGAGATACTCGACCGGAGTTTCCGGAGAGCTGCATCGAAGATGCGGCTTAAGAGGAACAAGGATCGGGCAAACGAGGAATTCGTTCGTGCGGTGAGCCATGGCATCCATGACCGGCTCGTCCAGATCATCAGGTCTTTTCCTGAACTCAACGATCTCCCGCCTTTTTACCGCGATATTGTCGATATCATGTGGGGGATGGACCGGGTTAAAAAGTCACTTGGGGCAGTCGGCTGGGCTGCACGATGGGCACGAAACCACGGACCAGGCCTTGCGTACCAGACACGGAAGGCAGAGACACCCTCTGTGATCCGCAAGAGGACGGTGGCACGCCTCTCCTCAGTGGTGCACCAGATCGATGACGAGCTCCGTTTCCTGAACGATATGCGAAATGTCCTGCGAAAACTCCCCCATGTGGATAAAGAGTTCACCGTGGTGGTGGCAGGATACCCCAATGTAGGCAAATCATCGTTTATCCGCATGGTCTCCTCTGCGACTCCTGAAATCGCATCTTATCCGTTCACTACCAAAGGAATTATCGTTGGGCATCGTTATGCCGGGTCGGAGCGGATGCAGTTTATCGATACCCCCGGACTGCTCGATCGCCCCGCCCCTGAACGGAATGCAATCGAGCGTCAGGCACTCACGGCAATCATCAACCTTGCCGATATCGTGCTCTGCCTTCTCGATGCCAGTGAGCATTGCGGGTACCCCCTTGAGGAACAGGTCAGGCTGGTCCATGAGATAGAACAGATGGTGAGCGTCCCTGTCGTTGTTGTCATTAACAAATCGGATCTTTTCTATTTTGACGGCTATCTCAACATGTCCACGGAGACTGGAGAGGGTATCGACGAGGTGCTCGATACCCTGATCAGTTACCGGGAACGATCAAAGGAGCAGGGCGAGGCCATACCCGGCTAAAAATCCTATTATCGCACCCCCGTTGATTGGCGGGAGGCCTGCCTGGGGCTTTCCTTTCTGTACCACCAGAAGAAGGAGAGAGAGCCCTATCACTGAACCGATAATTGCTCCAAGAGAGGGCAGGGTGATGAACCCAATCCTCGTCACATCGAGAAAGACAGTGGCGGACACCACAAGAATCGAGGGCATAATCAGATCCCCCATTCCGATGATGTAGGCGGCACGCTCCCCCTCCCCGATACTACCGATCCCCTCATTCCGGTAACTGTATCCCCTTTTCTTCGGGACGATAAAGAGGATAGGAGACTTCATGTCCACAACTCCCTC
>JAKLGZ010000109.1 GCA_022710385.1 Methanoregula sp. | reverse complement strand
TGCCCCGGCAGGGACGCCGGAATGGGTCCATCTCTATCGCCACCATTCGGTGTCTGCCAGGAGAGATCTCCACTATATCGTCTGCGACTCCCCGGACACCCTCATCTGGCTGGCCAACCTTGCCGCGATCGAACTGAATATCCCCCTTGCACGGCTGGATGACCCTGAGTCTCCCGATCTCCTCCTCTTCGATATCGATCCGGAACCCCCTGCAGGATTCAGGGAAGGAGTGACCGTTGCCCTTGCATTGCGGGATATGCTCGCCGATCTCGGGCTTGTCCCTTTTGTAAAGACATCAGGAAAGAAGGGGCTTCATGTGGTGATCCCCCTCACCGGCGGATACCGGTTCAGCCATACGAGGAATTTTGTCCATGCGGTGGGTTCGTTACTCGCACGGGAGTCGCCGCTGGTCGTATCCGAGCTCACCCACACCCATGATCCCGGAAAGGTCTTTATCGATTATCTCCAGAATTCTGCATGGAAGACCATGATCGCCCCCTACAGCCTGCGTGCAACCGGAACGGCAACCGTCTCCGCTCCTGTCTCCTGGGATGACCTTTCCCGGGGAATTGATCCCGGTGATTTTACCCTACAGACCCCCCGGGCAGAGGATGCAGATCCCTGGTTGGACCTCTACACCTCCACCCAGAGACTGCCTGAGGTGGGAAGATGAAAAAGGATGCTGCCGGTGCAGCGCCCTCCTCACGAAGGGCGTTCTGGACAGGGGCTATCAGCATCGGGCTTGTGAATATCCCCGTCAGGCTTACGGTCCTGGTGAAAGATCATACCATCCAGTTCCACCTCCTGCATAAGAAGGATGGACAGCCCGTCAGGTACGAACGGGTCTGCACAAGGGATAACGAGGTGGTGCCATGGGAGGAGATCGTCAGGGGCTACGAGGTCAGGGAGGGGGAGTTCATCGTGCTGGAGAAGGAAGAGATCGATGCGGTGAGGCCCGAATCAGACCGGAGGATCCGGATCGACCGGTTCATCAATGTTCTCTCGATCGACCCGGTCTATTATGACCGGACCTACCTCCTGCTCCCCGACGGGCCTGCTGATGCCTATGCCCTCCTCCGGGAGACCTTCCGCACGATGGGACGGGCAGGTATCGGCAGGATCACGCTCCGGACCAAGGAGTATCCCGTGCTGGTCAGGGAGTACCAGGATGCCCTGATCCTCACCACCCTCCATTACCCGGATGAAGTGACCGATCCGGGGAAGATCGATGTCCTTTCCGCAATCCGGGTCCCCGGGAAAAAAGAGCTCGCCCTTGCGGAGAAGATCGTCTCTGACCTCTCCGGGGAATTCGATATCGGCGACTATCATGATACGTACCGGGAACGGATCGAAGCCCTGATCCAGTCCAAGATGGCAGGAACGACCTATCATGTCGAGAAGCCGAAAGCAGCAGAGGTCAGGGACCTGATGTCTGCGCTTGAGGAGACCCTCGCCCAGCTGAAGGCTGAACGGGCTTCTGCGAAAGGATCGGAATAAGGTGATCGTTCATGGGGCTTGAGGATTACAAGGGGAAACGTAATTTCACAACTACCCCTGAGCCTGAAGGCGAGGGCAGGGGTCCACCACGCTCCTCCAGGATATTCGTCGTGCAGGAGCATCATGCATCGCACCTCCATTATGACCTGCGGCTGGAGTCGGAGGGCGTACTCCGATCCTGGGCGGTCCCGAAAGGGATCCCGGAGAAGCCCGGGCAGCGGCACCTTGCGGTTGAGACCGAGGACCACCCGCTCGAGTATGCGGAATTTGAGGGGACCATACCGGAAGGCGAGTATGGTGCGGGAGCAGTGAAGATCTGGGACTCGGGGATCTTTGAGCCGCTGGTCTGGGAGAAGGACAAGATCGAGCTGGTGATGAAAGGAGACCGGCTTTCCGGCCGCTATGTCCTGGTGCGGTTCAAAAAAGCAGGGGAGAAGGACTGGCTCCTCTTCAGGGCGAAGGACTGAAACGGGGATCTCGCCTCTCATCTGTCCAATCGCACTGCAAGAGTAGGGTAATTTCTCTCCCCCTATCCCTCTTGTCTCTCTCTAAATCCTCTCATAGTGGCTTTTAAGGCGAAAAAAAGCCTTAAAATCGCTTATTTTATAAAACCTCAATAGAAGCGTTATAGCGGAGTTTCTGAGGAAAGATCGGTCAGAACTACTGCCCTCAGTAAGCCTTGAACAGAAACGCGATAAAGAGGAGATTTTTTAAGGCATTAAAACACACGAAATCAAAATTGAATCGATTTTAAAGGAATTTTCCATAGTGGTGGACACGATTTCCATTGGAATGCTCCCCGGTCCGGAAAAAACCGGAAAAATGAGACCGTAATGGGTTTTGTTTGGTGGTGATGACCAGGGATCGAAATGATCGTCTGAGAAGTGGATCCATAATATATATGTTATTTTATATAAGTTATATGAAATATATACAAACGACTGGATCAAACAAATTATCTGATGTGAAGCGTCCTGGATTCCTAAACTGGACTGTCTGAAGTCTTGGGCGTCCCAGAATACCTTCAGGATTATGGTCAGCGATTAGTGAATACTGATCCTTGAGAAGTGATGCCGTAAAAAAAGAAAATTTCCGTTATTTCCCGCCTTTCAGCACCTTTGAACCACGGAGCATCGCGATTCGGCCAGTCCTCACGAGCTCCTTTACCCCGTACTGGCGGAGGAGCTTCTCGAACGCATCGATCTTTTCCGTGTCTCCGGTGATCGAGAGGATGATGGTCTTTGCAGCCACGTCGATGATCTGGGCACGGAAGATCGTGGCAAGCTGCATCACTTCAGCCCTGCTCGTACCCGGCTCCGCGGTCACCTTGATCAGGGCAAGTTCCCGCTCCACGCGTTCATTATCGGTGAGATCGGAGACTTTGATGACATCGATCAGCTTGTTCAGCTGTTTCATCACCTGCTCTATCCCGGCATCGTCCCCGATGCAGACGATGGTGATACGGCTCATGCCCGGCTCCTCGCAGATCCCCACCGCGAGGCTCTCAATGTTGTAACCGCGGCGTGAGAACAGCCCCGTGACCCTCGAGAGTACTCCGGCCTTGTTCTCTACGAGGACCGAGAGCGTGTGGGGCTTCATTCCTGCTTCCCCCCGATCATCTCGTTGATGGCCGCCCCTGCGGGGACCATCGGGAACACGTTCTCCTCGCGCTCGACCCGGAAGTCCAGCACGAACGGGCCATCGGTCTCGATGGCCGCTTTCAGGGCCGGGACCACCTCCTCGCAGGACTCCACTTTTATGCCGTCAACTCCGTAGGCGTTTGCCACCTTCACGAAATCGACCGGGGGAAGTTCGGTAAACGAGTACCTCCGGTTATGGAAGAGTTCCTGCCACTGCCGCACCATCCCGAGGAACCGGTTGTTCAGGATCGCGACCTTGACAGGGATGTTGTTCGAGGCTACGGTCGAGAGTTCCTGGATATTCATCTGGAAACTCCCGTCCCCGGCAATATCGAAGACGGTCTGGTCAGGGCAGGCGAAGTGGGCACCGATGGCGGCAGGGAACCCGTATCCCATCGTGCCGAGCCCCCCGGAGGTGATCCAGGTCCGGGGTTTCCTGAAACAGAAGTACTGGGCGGTCCACATCTGGTTCTGGCCGACCTCGCTGACGATGATGCCCTCCCCGTTCAGGAGCGCTGAGAGCTCCTCGACCACGTACTGCGGGCGGAGGCAGTTGTCAGAGACATACTGGAGGGGGTGTTTCTCCTTCCATCCTCTGATCCTGGCGAGCCACCGATCATAGGACTTCTTCTTCTGGAGCTTTGCGAGCATATCCTGCAGCACCGATCGCACGTCGCCGACAATCGGGACATCGACCTTCTTGTTCTTCCCGATCTCCGCAGGATCGATGTCGATGTGGATGATGCGGGCATGGGAGGCGAAGCTGTCCAGCTTCCCGGTGACGCGGTCATCGAACCGTGCCCCGATCGCAATCAGCAGGTCCGATTCGGTGACGGCATAGTTCGCCGAGCGGGTACCGTGCATCCCGAGCATCCCGAGGTTGAGCGGGTGGTCGCAGGGTATCGCTCCCAGTCCCATCAGGGTGGTGGTGACCGGGATCACCAGGGTTTCGGCAAGACGCACCAGTTCTTCGGATGCGTCCGATGCAATGATCCCCCCGC
>JAKLGZ010000108.1 GCA_022710385.1 Methanoregula sp. | reverse complement strand
GTGCTGCATCCTGACAGTGGTGAGAAGACCGAAGAAATCGGCGGGAAGTCCTTCCCGGGAGGCTACAAGAGCGAGCTCGCGGAGCGGCTCCTGTGCATCCCAGTCAGGTCGGAGGGTATGGTTGAGCAGCGTACTGACCATACCGATGCCACCCCCGACTCCTGTGCTGAGCGACCGGTAACTGCCCCGGACAAAGAGGGTATTTTCCCGGAGATAATATCTCATGCTACACCCTTAATTCACGCTTATTTCAATTTCAATCCTTCCCTTTTCATTTGTGTTACGTTTACGGCTCGGGCGCGGTGAGAAGATGAATCAGAATCAAAATAAACTTGCAAATCCCCTCTTCTGGGTTTCAATTCCACCTGGGAGTAGTAAGACCGGGGAGGTTGTATTCGGTGTGAAAGCAAGTACTGAACTGTTTATGCTCATGCTTCTCGATGGAAAAGGACAGGTGTTACTAACAGAAGCTGTCAGACCAGTTACAACCGGCCCCTATCTGTCATCCGTGGAAGATGCTCTTCCCAATAATACATATTTCTCTTAGCGAATGTGCTTCACGAGCCTGTACTCATTTTTTTAAGGTAATGGAACCATGCTGTTAAAAATCGAACCATAATCGCCTTTCCCATCTTGCGGCGAATTCTCATAACTTCTGAAATGATGGGACTATGAACAAGATAAAAAACAGCTAGTTTCGATCAGCTACCCAATCGGAGCGGCGTAGAATTGCTTAAAGGAGGTTGTGAAATATCGCTTCGCGAAATACTTCATGCGACCGTGTATCGTTTCCGGTCCTTTAGTTCCTGCTGTTTACCGGCGTTCCAGCCTGAGACTTCCTGGAGATAGCCGGTCACCCGGCTTATCTGGACAACATCATGGGAACCACAGTCGGGGCATACCGGCTCCCCGCAGAGGGGACAGTACTCGATTCCCGATATGATCTCATGGGAGCAGTGGCAGTGGTCAAGGGGGCACATGATGACGAGATGCTCATCGCCGCACTGCGGGCAGGGCTTTTCATCGACGATGAGATGACAGGTGTGGCACTTGTAACGCCGCTCGGCAACGGGGATGTCTCCAAGCTTCTTGTACTTTTCAGCCAGTTTCTGCTGTTCCTCGCTCCATTGCATACAGTAAAATGAACGATTCAGTATTTTAAAGTTTAGAACAGGTCCTTTCGCCTCAGGTGACTCATAGGGCTCATCACGCGATCAGCATCGTCTTCTCATCACTGGCGGAAAGGACCATATTCTGCGGCAGCAGATCGCGGGTCTGGGGAGAGGTAAATCTGTCGACCGACGATGATGCCGTCAACAAGGCCGGCAACTATGGCAGCATCCCCTCCCTGCGCGCCTACACCGGGCGAATAGATCTTTTTTCCTCGCACGATTCGCCTGAGGAGGCGGACACGGTCTGGGCGGGTGGCAGGGGCGATGATACCGTCTGCTCCCAGCGTGACGGCAAGTTCCGCTATGTGCTCGGCAACACCCCCATGGAAGAATTCCTCAGCTCCCGGATGGCTCATCTCGGCAACGAGGTAACATTCGCCGTCATGGTCATGAGCGGATTCGATACACGCCTCTGCGGAGTCGCTGCCGGGAAAACCATGACAGATGATGGCAGAGAACCCGGATGAAAACACCTGTTCAGCGATGAGGTGGTTTGTATTCGGGATGTCCGCGACCTTGAAATCAGCGATAAGAGGCAGGCCTGTTGCCGCGAGGTCACGGGCAATGGTGAGGCCAGCAGAGAGGACAAGCGGGTATCCAACCTTGATAGCATCGATATGGGGGGCACACTGGCGTCCGATGCGGAGGGCTTCGGTCCTCCCGCTGACATCAAGGGCAAGGATCAGCTGGGTCATCGTTCCATCCGCTCCAGCACCGCCGCAACCAGCACAGGCAGCGTGATAGTCGCATCTCCATAGACGGTTACTGCCAGGGCATCCCCGGTAATTTTTCCCCATGATCGTGCCTCATCAAGGGTTGCACCCGAAAGCCCCCCGAGGTCCGGCCGGTCACCCGTGAGCTGGACAGCATAGGTAAAGCCCTGCGGAGTCATTAGCATACTTTGGAGGATAAAATTTTTTGGAACTCCACCCCCGACAAGGAGTGCACCGGCTTTTTCCGCCGTAAAACAACGATCGATCAGGCCTTTCATGTCAGAGAACGCATCGACAGAGATTTTTCCTGACTGGGAGTACAGCCAGCACTGGAGGCCGATCATCGAATCTGCCACTGCAGGACAGTATACGGGTATTCCCCTTGCCGCAGCCGTGGCGAGGATCCCATGATCGAGTCGTTTCCCAAGGAGGGCAAGGAGCTCGGAAATGGGATAGCAGTGTCCGGGATCGAGTGTGGAGAGGGACTCCTGGATAAACGTTTCAAAGGTTGTAAAGGCCTCATTCGGGAGAAAGACATCGTAAATGCGGTTGATCTCCTCCTGCCTGAGCTCAATGTCTGAACAGAATGCAGAGCCGTGGTAATGCCGGCATCCGAGTGCTTCGATGATGTCGTGAGTGAGATTTGCCCCGGTGCTGACCAGGAGATCGATGTAGCCGCGCGTGAGGAGACTACTGACAATCCCACCCATGCCTGCAGGAACCATCGCCCCTGCAAGGCCGAAGAATTTCACGGTTTTTTTATCGGTCAGCATCCGTTCGTAAATGTCAGCAGCCCGGGCAAGCGCACCACCATTATATGCCCCAGCCCGTGCGAGCTCGCACACCAGATCGTTGACGCTCATCCCGGGTCTGATGGTTACCTGCTCGACAGGATCCCCGCATTCCATGATTAGAGCTTGGAGGTCTGATCGGTTATAATTGCGTCCGCTCCGTCACCTGCATACTATGCGTCCATTTGAAGGGAAAGGGAATCTTTTCTGTGCTCTCGATCAGATAGTATCCTGCTATCCCTCACACTATGCCATTACCTCCCGCTATCATCAGAATCATCGAGGAGTATCGTGTCTCCAGCCCCGCATACTGTGAAGGGGACATCAACAGACAGGCTCTCTGCAGGGATTTTATCGATCCGTTCCTTGAAAGCCTTGGCTGGGAAAGACAAGACGGGGACAGCCTTGGGCAAAGCAGCGGGCTTCTGCTCGATGTTCCTGTGCGAATTGGCGGCCAGGCCGGCTCTATCGATTATATCCTCTGCTCACAGAAGGGAGGCGCCCTCGCAATTATGGTCACTGATTGCTCGCCAGCCGAGGAGAGTGCCTTTCTTCTCATCAGATATGCCTGGAATGCCGGGCTTGATCTTGCCATACTTACGAATTTCCGCGAATCGGCGCTGTATAACACCACCACCCCGGTGCAGTGCAGGGATGATGTGGCAGGTGCACTGATTACAAGACTCGGTATTGGCCAGTATGAAGAGCATTGGGACCACATCGCTGCCCTCCTCTCTCGTGAAGGTATAACCCAGGATTCAATCGGGCTTTTCCTAAAGGGACAGGGGATCAGGGAAACTTCACGGATCGGGGAGGTGCTGTGGAAGGATCTGGAAGCATGGCGGGCGCATCTAGCAAAAAAAATCGCCCTCCATAACCACGGGGTCACGGAAGACTCGCTCAGTGACCTGGTGCATGCGCTGCTTATACGGATTCTCATCCTCCGTATCATAGAAGATAAGGGGCTTGGGCAGGAGGGGGTGCTCATGCGGGTTACCGGAGGTGGTTCAGCGTATGGAAGGCTGTGCGGGCTATTCCGCTATGCGTGTGAAGAATATGGGGGCGGTCTTTTTTGTTGTTCGGAACGTGGGGAGAGGCTGGAATCCCCCGAATCAATGATCTTTTCCCTCTCTGTTGATGATGATACCATCAAGAACATTATTGCCAGATTGTCACCGGAAAAAGGCCCTTACGAGTTTTCGGTCATCCCTGCACGGGTCCTTGCCTCTGTCTTCTCCCCCTATCTTGGGAGCGTGATCCGGATAAGGAACGGGCACCAGGCGGTCATTGAGGAATGTTCTGAATTCCGAAAATACGGAATCCCATCTCCCGTTCCGTGTGAGATGGCAGAGTATGTCGTGCGAAGAACTTTATCCAACCTGGTAAAGGAGAAGACGGTTCAGGAGCTTCAACACCTCCATCTCCTCGATCCTGCCTGTGGATCAGGCCTGTTTCTGGTCATGGCGTTCGAGTTCCTCCTCGAATGGCATCGCGCCTGGTATTTCAGGAACCTTCTGCCCGTCCTCAAACAGGGGAATTTTTCCCATGATGATATCCAGCCTTTCCTACCTGAAGGGGCAGAGCGGAAGGGGGCTGATTTGATCCTCCCGTTCATGATCATTCACGGAACGGAGGGGATTCACCCAGTCAAACAACTGACCATACGACTGACCCCAGCGGAGAGAA
>JAKLGZ010000107.1 GCA_022710385.1 Methanoregula sp. | reverse complement strand
ACAAATGCGATAAAAAATGATCCATAAAGAAATACCAGCATGCCAGATCTCTGTCCTCCGATCAGGATACCGGCAAAGAGGATACTTGCCGAAAAAAGGATCAGACTGGGGCCCGGGAATACCCCCACCGTGCATTTTTTTGTTGATAGCGGATAAAAGAGCGGTATCCCAGGAAAGGCGAGAGTATCGAGTAAAAGGTGGGTACATCCCCCCACAAATATCCCTATCATAAGAACTGGAGCGCCCCCTGAGCAGACTGCACAGGCACCAGCCTGATCAGCAAGAGCGATTCCGAGCCAGGCCAGAAAAGCGACAACCGCCACCCCAACGATGCTATGGGTAAAACCGCCGTGGGAAAAAATATAAAGAGTGGGATACTTGTCAGAGAAGGGTTTGAACAGGATGTCGATATCAGGGATTATTGCACCGAGCGCAATGAAAAAGAGAGAGCTCAAAGGGATCGATGCCGGCAGAAGGAGTGTCGCAATAAAAGCATGAGTCAGTGAATCCACATCAGAACTTGTTCTTCTTATCTCTAAAAAATATCCGAATCGGTCTTATTCCCTCACGTCCCGCTCCGATTCATTATTTTCCCGTAGAGGGTGGTTGATCGGTTCACTCCCTATAAGGGATATGGTATTCGCCAGTGTGCAGAGGATCAGAACGAAGAGCATCCCCCTCCTTTCGTGGGATCGAGAAGGGGAATTATTCCCCTGTTTTTCCACATAAATACAGATGTCTGCTGACCGGTAGATGAGAAACACGGGGATATCCTCAGATTATTTTTTTCGCTGACACCATCCCACCACAGCCCTCACAGGCATCTTTGTTCCGGATGAGCTATGCGATATTATTTTGGGGATATCCTGCCCTTATGTCCAAGGAATTGCCGCTCAAAAATAACATGATTCCTTCGAGGGCCACACGCATAAAAGATGAAAATGCCGGAGGCATCTTCATATAAAAAAGAATTGGGCCCCTCCAGTTTACACTATCTCATTGTGCAGAACACCAACAGGAGATTATTTAACAGCTGGCTATTCCTGCAGATCAAGTACTGCGAACATGGGTGTCCAAACGCTCATTAAACACATTTACCGTGAAAATAACGGTTAATTATCAGGACTTTTAAGAAAAATTTATATACAGACCAGACAAAAAAATGATGAAGCCAACATGGCCCGGAAACCCGGTATCGGTTCGCAAATGCTGATACTCTAATTGATGGATGTCTGATACTCTCATGCATCAGTTGCGTACCGGGGCCGGCCCATGATGGTATGTTTTTGTCAACTGTCACGTTTTTGGTAGACTGTCCTGTTTTTTTAAGACTGCCACGGTAGACTGTTTGGTGATTGTTCTGTGTTTTACGGTTGTCTGGGATTTCGTTTCAATGCTACGAAATATTCTTTGTTCGGTTGTTATTATTGACATTGTTGTTATTAGATCAACCTGATTAGGAGAGAGGATATGATGTATCCGGCAATGCCCATTTCAAATAATAATCATATAAAGCATCAGGGACAGGAGGAATGCCAGCAGCAGCACGGCAGCAGAGAGCGGGGGTATGAACAGGATCATGGCATTGACCGTGCTTGCCATCTGGACCATCCGTTGTGATCCAAAAACACGAACCCTCTCGCAGAGCGTGGTACTCCCTGCTGCCTCACCCCAGGAGAGATTGTTTATAGCCTCTTTTACAGCCTGATCAAGATAGGGCAGGATCAATTCCGGGTCTACATGATACCCTACAGGATTTTTTCCGGAAAGAATATTCACCACGTGGGAATCAGTCGTCATGATTTCTGCTTCTTCAACAAGGTTGAGTACAGAGGTGCGGAGGTTGTCACGCACCCCCGCCAGGACATTATTGCCATCAATGAGGACATATGCAGTTTTCTGTCCGCCGGCTTCAATGACCAGCACCTCGATTCCCTGATCCCCAAATCCTTCCTTCCGCGAAAAGGGAGGTATCACCTGAGCAGACCCGAACCGGAGCCGGGATTGCTCTAATCGCATGCCGTCTTCTATGGCATGAAGAGCAGCAGAGTGGTATTCCAGTGCAGAGAGCGTTCCAGGCTGAACTGTTGAGATATCCCCGGTAAAACAGTTGTGGGCATCCACAAATGCTACATGCCGGAATGCACGATGCCCTTCAGCCATGATCGCCATACCCACACCGAGATCAATATCTTCAGTCTTTTCCGGGGATCGTGTGCTGATGATGAGCAAGGTATCATTGAAAACCTGATAGAGAACTGATACGGAACCATACTGATAACGGTGCGATCTGCTAGCTTTGTCTGAAAAGACAAGAGCAGATTCAGCTTTTCGTATGGCTCTGATAATTTTCTCGATCTCATCCTCGGCAACCAGGTTGAAATCATGCGTTGCAGTACCATGTGATACCATGACGAGCTCTGAAAAAGACGACTGAAGATAGTTAGGGAGATTTCCCCCTCCAATTTCTCCCAGGGGACCGGGGTGTATATTTGGCACGATAAACAGGACCCCTCGCCCGTTCTCTGGTCGGAAGAGGAGGTTTACCTGGGGAACATAGACTTCCTCACCGATCTCATGAAAAAAATCCTCCATGGTTTTTGACCCATCAGTTATGTGTGCAAGGAAGGTATTCAGGAAATTCAGCCCATGGATGTGGAATGCTCGATAAAGGGGGCGATCGAGTGCCCATATCAGGAGTACAAACCCAATACCAAAAACAATGGTGGAGAGCGTGGCAAAAAGCCCGAAGGGAGGAGTGAAAAGAACCATTCCGATCAGGATCCCCACCCCACTCTGGACAAATGCCGGGAGGGTCATCCTGATGAGACGATAATCTGCGATGGCGGCCAGGACCACCAGACGTATACCAAAAATAAAACCCAGAGCAATCGCATAAGAAAAGGGGAACAAGGGGATGCTTACCACCATGCCGGCAAGGGAGATAATTATCAGAAAAACCGTACAGGTAAGGGAGAGCAGGGCAGAGCGGTTCAGTGTGATTTGTCCTGAAAGAAGACGAACCAGCGGTTTAGTGATGAGGAATCCTGCCAGGGCGGGGAGGGTAAAACAGAGCGATCCAAAGAACCTGATATGCTGTCCGGACCGGAGACTTGCTCCATCGATAACGATACCAAGAATGATGATGATGGCAAGGGAAACCGGCCAGGACGGTGCGACAAAAAAGAAACGTGAAAGCCGCTCAATTTTCACATCTCCACTCACAAATCCCATGGCAGTCTCCTCTGATTCCTTCCGGATTTAACGTTCCCGGAGATCTTTATCCATTAAATGTCAGTGCTCCCAAAAAATTGTTCATACCTCACCCTCATCTCATTCCAGTCCGCGAGGTTGGTCTGGCATCCCTCGACTTCCACGGCATAGGATGCTGTCACCGTGCCAATTCTGCAACAGACAACAGGGGGAAGTCCTATGGTATATGCGGTGAGAAATCCTGCCCGGTATGCATCGCCTGCACCGGTGGGGTCAGCCAGCCTCACCGGGATGGCGGGGATATGTATGCTCTTCCCCCCCTGGTAAAGCGTGCTGCCGTCAGCACCGCTGGTAAAGACAGCCATGGGAACCATTTTCGTAAGGTCATCAAGGGAGAGGTCCATTATCCGGCACATGCTCTCAACCTCATGCTGGTTGGCAAAAAGGAGTGAGATCTTTGAGATGATCGAATAGAGCTGTTCAGCCGAATATCGGTGAAGATCCTGCCCGGGATCGAACGATGAGAATCCCGCATTTTCCGCCACTTTCACATTAAATTCGGGATCTGCGGTAGCCATGTGTACGAAAGGAAACGCTGGCGGATCAGAGACTTTGAAAATTTCAGAAGCTCCCCATTCAAAGAACGTAATCTGATCTCCCCGGGGATCGGTGAACATGAACGCAGTCGGTGTGTTCTTTCCGGAGACCGTATAAAATTTTGTATTTACACCATTTTCCTTCAGCCAGGTCTCATACGCGCTTCCGGGAAAGTCGCTGCCGACTGCGCTCACAAGGGTAACTTCACCGCCGAGCCGGGCTATCCCTGTCGCGATATTAGCTGCACCTCCCCCAAAGAGAACTTTACGGTGAAGGATGGTTGACGATCCATTTTTTGCAGGGAGGGCAGAGACCCGGGAGATGTGATCAACTGCCGTATGGCCGACAATATGAATCATAACTCGCAAACTTCTTTGACAAGGAGAGGAACATCACGGAGCGCCTTTCCCACCACGGATTTCGCTATCTTTGCTGCATGATCCTGCGAGTCAGCCCTGAATACTTTCATCTCGAGCAGCAGACCAACAAGGGCAGTATTTGCGACAATAAGTGCACTATTCAGTTCTCCCTCGCAGAATGGACATTCGAGCATTCCTGCTCCAATCTCAACATATTTGGCTGAGGGATTC
>JAKLGZ010000106.1 GCA_022710385.1 Methanoregula sp. | reverse complement strand
ACAGCGCTGGAGATATTCAGGATTCTCTGCTTTACGTTTGCGGAACCGGGGGAAAAGTTCCTTGACTGCTTCGCGAAGGGAATGCGTCCTGAGATCGCAGACCATTGCAGGGTGACGCAGGGGCAGGCACATCTGGGCATATCCGTATGCATCAACGCAGGTACCGTGCCCGGCACCGCAGGAGAAGAGCCGGTCACCCGGCGGGCCCATGAACTTTCCGCAGAACTGCTGCATCTCTGAAACGTACTTGGGGTCTCTGGCAAGCATATTCACCGTCTCTGCGGGAGAGAGGCGGAGGGCTGCAATCCGCCGGTTCTTCGCAGGATCATCGCGCCGGGCACGGAGGTCAAAGTTCATCGCGTAGCCGGGCCGCTGGTCCATTGCAGGGAGGGTCGCAGCCCATGCCTCGAACTCCGCCATCTCGTCCCGGTTCTGCGGGAGGAGCGCTGCCTTGACAACGAACGGGACGTTATGGTCAAGCAGGAGCCCGATACCCCTTTTGAACTCATCATAGGATCCCTTCACCCCGGAAACGGCATCATAGGAAGCGGGATGCATCCCGTACACGGAAACCTCTACCACACTTCCCGGGGGCACCCTGGCAAGGAGTGCTGCAAGATCCGGCGTAATCAACCGGGCATTCGTGAAAAGGATCACCTGCATCCCAAGCCTCCGGGCGGCGAGGTACAGTTCCGTAAAATCCTTGCGCAGCAGGGGCTCCCCGCCCGTGAACCGGACCGTCATGCACCCTAGGTCTGCTGCCTGCCGGAGCACGTCCAGCACAAACGTCGTGTCCATCTCGCGTTCTTTCACTTCGCGGTCATCCTCAGGACGGTTGATCAGGCAGTGCATGCATCGGTTGTTGCACCTCTCGGTCAGCTCGATATCCAGCTGGACGAGCAGCGGGTGTTTACCTTTCAGCGGATCAAAGCCAGCAGACGAAACCTTCCGTGCGTACTCCGGAGCTGTCATAGATTCTTCAGCTCGTCAAGGATTGCCCCGCTCTTGTCAAACTGCATTTGGTAGCACGGCACTTCCTGTGCCATCTGCTCAACGGAGGTCAGGGTCTTCTCCCACCAGTCGATTGTCACGAACGGCCGGATCACGCAGGCAAGCAGCCGCCGGACGATCTCGCGCCGGTCATCGATGCGGATGATCCGGTTCTTCTCCGATTTCTCGATGAAGAGGACGGCATGCAGGGGTGCTGAGCGGGACGAGACCTCCGGAACATCGCCATGGCTCCAGGTCCCGTACACCTTCCATCCGTCCGGGAATCGCCGCACAATGTTCCGGTCATCGCAGAGGATCTCCGCGTGGGACGCGATCAGCCGGGCGGTCGTCGACTTTCCCGCCTCGGAATGGCCGACGAAGAGCAGGCCCTTCCCGTCCATCACCGCTCCGCAGGAGTGGAGGAAGAACCCGTTCCGGTCGGCAAGGAGGCGGGCTATAAGGATTTGATCCGTGGGGAAGAGTGTAAGGGATGCAAGGTTTCCCTTCAGAAAGATCTCCTCCCAGTTACCCTCGTTATAGATCCTTCCGGAGGAATGGTCATCCGAGAAGACTGCTACCCGGTGGAGGGGCGAGACAGTCCCGTCCGTCGGGATCCCGGCATAGATCCACGACCTCCCTTTCCGGTAAATCGCCCACGGGGATTTCCGGTACACCTCTTCACCCCGTTTCTCCTTCGGGAGATCCGGGAGGCTGAAATGGTGGTGGATCCGTACCGTATCTTCACCCGGGCCATCAGCACGGAAACTTTCAAACTTCGGGTGAAATGTAGAATCAGAAAAGGGAAGGTCTGAATCCACCTGGATCGTGATGCCACCGATCCTGAAGAACCGTCGGTGGTCTCTCATCAGGATCTCCCGGCAGGACCGGTTCTCCCGCGCAACATCGCAGAGGTGCTCCACCTTTGCAGCATACCGGCCATGTTCGAGATACCCGTAGACCGGGCACCAGCGGCAGTCCTCCCGGTAGTCACACGAACCACAGGTGGTCCGGTATTCTTCCCCGCCCCTGACCTTCCCGGCAAGGGACGGGATGAACCGTTCCCATGCATCACGGAATGACCCTGTGCGGAGATTGTAGCGCATTGCGGGGTCTTTGATGAAGCAGCAGAAGGAGAGCATGCCATACGGATCGACGTGGAAGTCCCTGCGGCTGGCGATACAGGCGGCAAAGAGCCGGTCGTCCCCGGCAGGGCACTGCGGGTGCTCCCCCCCGGGTTCATCCTGAAGGGAGGAGAGATCCGGCCGGTCAAGTTCCACCACATCCCGGGGAGGAAGCCGCTGGCCCTTGATCTCAGCGTTCTTCCCGAGCGAACCGCTCGCCGAAAGGAACAACCACGGTGCACCAACTCTCCAGTGCGGGCTCAAGGATTCTGCCAGTTTGATCATTGCCGGGTACTCGTGATAATTATCTTTCATAGGGATGAGCTGGACCGTGAACCCGGCTCCCGCTTCTTTCAGCAACTCAAACCCCCTCATGGTGGCACGGAAGGATCCCGGGTTCCGGGTGACATGGTCGTGGACGGCTTCACTGGCGCCGTACAGGGCGATCATCTTGTTCCCCTTCCGCTTCATGAGCTCTGCGATCGGGGGGGTGATCAGGGTCCCGTTCGAATTGATCGAGTAGGTCTTTGCTCTGCTTGTTATGTAATCAAAGATCTCCGCAAAATCCGGCCGCAGCATGGGTTCGCCACCGGAGATTGACCACTCCCGGCAGCCCATTGTCCGTGCATCGTCAACAAGGTGGCAGATCGCATCGAAGGAGAGCTCGTCCTGCTTCTCGTTTGCCTTCGGCGGGATTCTCAGCCAGCAGTGGAGGCAGTTGTTATTGCACCGATAGGTAAGGTCGATCGAACCCGAAAGGGGGAGGCGGGGCACAGTGTCCGTTTTTTTGATCGTCAGGTAGTCCGGCATAGCATCGTTTACCTATAAGTGAAGTTTTACCCTTACCCCTGCCGAAAAATACCGGTGGTGCCCGGGTTTTTTTGGAACCAGTTCAAAACGCCCTCATTTATCTGGCCCGAATGGCCTCTCAGCGCGAACAGCTAATCCATGGCCTGGTTCTTTTATAGAATAGTGCGATGTAGGCATAGATAATAACTGATATTTTAACCATTATCCGAACAGATGAATGACAGGACTCGTTGATCAGGGACATGAACAAGAGTCTGAATCAGACCTTTAGTCCAGAAATCCTTCTTCATCCGTTTTCAATGCCTGTTCGATATCATCATCACGGCGGAGGTTCCACAAAAAAAATCGTATCAGATGTGGCAGCTTCCTCCCCCATGCTTCTCGAAATACTGCTGGTGATACTCCTCCGCCCGCCAGAACTCTGCTGCCGGCTGGATGGCGGTGACGATCCTGCCAAAGCCGAACCTGCCGGAGACCTGGAGTTCTTCTTTGGATCTCCGGGCTTTTTGCCCCTGCTCGGCATCGTGATAGAAAATCACCGAACGGTAATTCGATCCCACGTCAGGTCCCTGCCGGTTCAGCTGGGTCGGGTCATGGACCGACCAGAAGACGGATAAGAGTTCGTCATACGTCACCCGGGCCGGGTCGTACGTGACCTGCACGACCTCAGCATGCCCGGTAATGCCGCTGCATACCTGCTCGTAGCCGGGGTTCTTTGTGGACCCTCCCATGTACCCGGCTGCCGTTGCCGTAACGCCCGGTACCCTGCGGAATGCAGCCTCAACGCCCCAGAAACAGCCGGCGCCGAAGGTTGCCGTTTTTACTTCATCCCCTGTCATGCCCTCTTCCTGTACAAACCATACACGCCGGGGACTAAAAGCCTCTTCGGAACGGGCAGGAACGGTTGTATCGTACCATGTATAATTCCTGCCGGGGACAGCCCTTGGTAAGCGGAGAGGGGTCCTGATGAGGGATTGCCAACATCAGGGACAACATGTCATTCAGGGAAACGCGAATTCTTTATCTTTACACTGCAATTTTGTGTACATGAAACGGTTGTACCGCTCCCGGAAAGAACGGATGCTTGGCGGGGTCTGCGGGGGACTTGGCGAGCATATCGATGTTGATCCCACCATCATCCGGCTTGTCTGGGTCGTCGTCACCCTCCTCTCCTGTGGTATCGGCATTATTTTCTATATCATTGCCTGGATCATCATCCCGGACACCCCCAAAGAACCCACGGTACAGACAACCGTCACTGAGGGATAGGGATAGCCGGATACCAGGCAGGGGAACAGACCATGCCGGCAGGATTACCATGAAACTTCTCTTTGTTGTCTGTGGGGAAGGCCTCGGTCATGCCTCACGATCCCTCCATCTGGGGCATTACCTGCAGCAGCACGGGCACGAGGTCCACTTTGCCGGGTACGGGAAATCCTATGACTTCATGAACCAGCACGGGTGTTCGCACCTGCACGCTACCTGCCGTGAGGTCTGTCTTGAAGGTGAGGGCGGCTTCTTCAGCCTGAAAAAGACCCTCTGGTACTCGAAGTGGATCGGGCTTGATATGGTGCGGTCTGCAATGAACCTCCATAGACTGATCCGGCAGCACCACTTTGACTGCATTGTCTGTGA
>JAKLGZ010000105.1 GCA_022710385.1 Methanoregula sp. | reverse complement strand
GGCATGATATTCACCACGCTCTTCTGGTTCTGCGAGTTTGTGATTGTATCCATCCTCCTGGTAGGCCTCTCCCAGCCGCCCATCTTCATCGAATCGCTCATCGTCCAGCTCGTCATTGCTGTGATCATGATGATCCCGCTCACCCCGGGTGCATCGGGAATTGCGGAGATCTCATTCACCTCGCTGTACGGCCTCTTTGTGAACTCCTCAATCCTTGGGATACTGGTGGTTCTCTGGCGATCGATCCTCTTCTATTTCAATATCCTGCTCGGGCTGATCTCCGGCCTTCTGATCGTCCAGAGGGAGGCGCGGCACCCAGACTGAACAAACCTTTTTTATGCCATGCACCAATCATCCCTGCAGTCATGCCACCGGTTCCATGCAGGGTGAAGGGGGTTTTTGTCGCCAGGAATGCCCTGGGGGTCTCCCCAGCCGTCATACTGTCGGCCGAAAACGAACACTGCCTTCCTATTTACATCGGCCTTTTTGAGGCAATGTCCATCCATTCGGCCCTCAACAACGAGATCCCACCCCGTCCCCTCACGCATGATCTCTTTGTCGAACTGTTGAAGCAGTTTGATGTCTCCCTCAAAGCGCTTGTCATCGATGCGCTCGAGGACGGGGTATTCTATGCCACCATGGTCCTCTTCAAGGATCACCATGAGCTGAAGATAGACTGCAGGCCAAGTGATGGTATTGCGATAGGAATACGATGCCAGGCCGGGATCATGGTCGAGGAGGAGGTTATTCTGCAGTCAGCTGTCGAGGCAGGTGACCTGCCTGAACTTGTGGATATCGGCTCATACCTGGCAGGATAGCTGTTATCTTCTCCGCGAAGAGAGCTCGTCGATCACTTCCTGAAACGTGACCCCGTAGGCTCTCAGGGCGATCAGAAAATGAAACTGGAGATCCGCTGCTTCAGAGATAATTCTTTCCCGGTCTCCATTCTTTGCGGCGATAATGAACTCTGTTGCTTCCTCGCCGATCTTTTCAAGGGTCTTGTCGGATCCTTTCTCAGTCGAGACAAGACAGGAGATATACGACGAGTCTTTAGGATGCTCGAACCGGTCATTGACAACGTTCCAGAGATCCTCAAGTACGCGTTCCGGCAGGGTCATTGCGTTTCATCACCGATCCTGATCTCGCCCAGTTCAGCCCCCCAGAACTTCCGCATGAGCAGCCGTGCCTTCTCAATGTTTGCACCCTTTTTTCCTATTGCAGTACCTAATTCGCTCTTTTTTTCGATGGTGACCAGCAGTGCCCCCGTTCCCGGATCCTTTTGGATGGAATGTATCTCAACCGGACGAAAGATATTTGTGAGGAACTCATGGGGATCCTCAGCATATTCCACCATCTCGATCCGCTTTCCAAGGACGTTCTGCATTCGGCGGATATTCTCACCTTTTTTCCCTATTGCAAGACCCATATCGCCTTTTTTTATTACATAGATGATCCGTTCAAACCGTTCGTCTATGACACAGTCCAGAGCGGTCGCTTTCGTCAGGATCCGGAGTTCTTCGATGTATCGTCGCTCTTTGAAGCCGATATTCCGTTCCATCATCAGAATCCTTCATAGTGTATACAGGGGGCATGATTAAAGGTATTTCCGCTTCTTCTTCCGGGTTCCTGGTACGCCTATCCATACCGGAAAGGTCAGGGTACTCAAAAACATGCATGGTGTACAAAAGAGAGTGAGCGCAATTACGAAAATGTTCCAAAGACCGCGTTTTCCTGGACTACAAGGGAGCAGGAAATGCCCTCTGTTTGCCCGAAGGGGTAGGCTTTCGGTTATGCTCCTCAAAGGACTGGCAGACTGCCCTCCGATCCCGTTTCCTGAAAGGGTCTGTTGTCCCTCATTCACAGGCGAAGGAGGCTTCATCCGATCACCTGGGAAGAGACCTCGCACGGCCGGTGGAGGGACTACAATCCGGTCCGGAACAATAAAAAGGGAGGAGGTTACGTGATCAGATAGGAGATCGATACCTGGGCTGATACCTTTATCTGCCCGGTCTCAATCGGGGTTGGGACGGATACGGCTTTCATTTCAGCTGAACCGCTGTACCGGTTGTCGTACGCCACAGGGACATACACGGATCCCACTACAACTGATTTCACGCCAGTGATGGTGACACCGGTTGCTGCCGCAGTCACATCGGCATCAGAGCGGGCATTTGCCACGGCTTGGGTCAGGACCGTTGCACGAAGCGACTTCTCCTTCTCGGGGGACAAGGAGAATCCGACGGAACTTACCTGGTTTGCACCATTCTTCACCGCGATATCGATGATCTCCCCTGTCGTTGATACCTCCCGCACTGTCACCTGGACCATGCTGGTCACCTGGTAGTACTTGACGTTCCCCCCAAACGGCCGGGTTTCGTCCTCGTATACAGGGTAGATATTGTAGCTTACTGTCTGGATGTCCTGGCGGGGTATTCCGGCAGCAAGAAGAGAGGTGATTATCTCGTCCATGATCATGGCATTCTGTTCCTGTGCGGTCCTGACATCAGCATGCTCAGTCCTGACACCAAGTGTCACAAGACCGATATCAGGTTCGGTCATTACCTCCCCGTTGCCCGAGACGGTGATGAGGTTTTCCGGGCAGGCAGGATCAGCAGCCATCGCAACTCCTGGTATCAGTGCAAGGATCACCACTAGTAGTACCAGAATGAGCGTCACTGTTCTTTCTCGCATCGTAATTCACCACAGCAGAAATTCTATGGGAAAATTCAAATAATTATCTTTTAATGCGAAATATTTCGCAGTTACCCAGGAATCACGCTGTTAGACTCCCTGCTTCTGGTGCCACAACTTCCATATCTCTTCATGTCCCATTGATACTGGGAACCCTCATGGGAGCAACCATCGTAGAGAAAATTTTCTCGTTAAAATGTGGACATTCGGTCAGGGCAGGTGAGGTAGTGATGGCACCCGTGGATGGTGCGATGATCCATGATATCACGGGACCACTTGCCATTCGGAATTTCTTTGAGATGGGAGGAAAGGAGGTCTTTGACCCTGAAAAGATCATCCTCCTGTTCGACCATCAGGTCCCTGCCGATTCCCTTGCCGCGGCAGAGAACCATGTTTTCATGCGAGAGTTTGCGCGGAACCAGCGGATCTATAATTTTGATATCCGTGAAGGGATCTGCCACCAGGTTGTTCTCGAGAAGGGAAAGGCAGGACCGGGTGAGATTATTGTAGGCGCCGACTCGCATACCTGCATGTATGGTGCTACCGGGGCATTTGCCACAGGGATAGGATCCACCGACATGGGATTCGTGCTCAAGTTCGGGGCCCTTTACTTCAGGGTGCCCGAGACGATCCGGGCTGAGGTGTCCGGGAAATTCCAGAGGCGGGTCGGTCCCAAAGACCTGATCCTCTCGATAGCAAGGGATATTGGGGCTGATGGTGCCACCTACCAGGCTATCGAATTCTGCGGGGAGACGTTTGCAAGGATGCCGATCCACGGGAGGATGACCTGCTGCAATATGGCGATTGAGATGGGGGCAAAGGCCGGTCTCGTGCCCCCTGATGAGGTCACCTACGAGTACATGCACAGCAGAGGAAGGATCGGCCGGGTGTCGATCGAAAGTGATCCTGACGCACGGTATGCCGCCCGGAAGAAGTACGACGTGACCAATCTCCCGCCTCAGGTTGCCATCCCCCATAACGTCGATCTCGCACGTGACGTTGGAGAGGTCGCAGGGACCAGGGTAGACCAGGTATTCATTGGATCCTGTACAAACGGGAGATTCGAAGACCTTGCAGATGCTGCAGAAGTGATAGGGGACAGGAAGTTCGATGACTCAACCCGCGTCATCATCATTCCCGCATCGCGGGACGAATATCTGAAAGCGCTGCAGGCAGGGCTGATCGAACAGTTCGTGAAGGCCGGGGCGCTGGTGGAAGCCCCCTGTTGCGGCCCCTGTATGGGCGGTGCCTTTGGACTGCTCGCTCCCGGGGAGGTGTCCCTCTCGACCTCGAACAGGAACTTCAGGGGCAGGCAGGGGAGTGCCGATGCTTCGGTGTATCTCTGTTCACCGGCAACGGCTGCCGCAAGCGCCCTTTATGGTGAAATCACCGACCCGAGGGAGGTTTGCCCATGAGAACCTGGAAGTTCGGGGACAACATCGATACCGATGCCATCATCCCAGGGCGGTACCTGGTGTACAATGATCCATTGGTACTCGCGTCGCATGCATTCGAGGGGACACGAAACGACTTTGCAAAAGGAGTTGCCTTAGGGGATGTCATCATCGGCGGAAGGAATTTCGGATGCGGATCATCGCGGGAGCATGCTCCCCTGGCACTGGCCGGGGCAGGCATCCGGTATGTGGTCGCCGTATCATTTGCCCGGATATTTTACCGGAACGCCGTGAACGTGGGGCTTCTCCCCCTCGTGTGCCCTGACGCTGATGCAATCCCTGATGGTGATGAGTGCAGGGTGGATATTGATAAGCACCTGATAACCTGTGGAGAGAGAACGTATCCGATTGAGCCTGTCCCTGGGTTCCTGCTCCGGATCGCTGATGCCGGGGGTCTTATCCCCTTTGCAAGGAATCTCGAGGAGGTGGATCG
>JAKLGZ010000104.1 GCA_022710385.1 Methanoregula sp. | reverse complement strand
CGTTGAGACCGAGCTCCTCATGAAGCTCCACGAATATGCCGGGACGGTCGGGGGACGGGTTCAGCTCGCCATCGAGGCGTACGCAGCATCCTTTGAGATCATCCCGACCACCCTTGCGGAGAACTCGGGATTCAACCAGCTCGATAAACTGGTCGAACTGAAGGCAGCCCATGCAAAAGGGAAGAAGCATGCAGGGCTCAATGTCTATACCGGGAAGATCATCGATATGTTCAAGGAAGGAGTCGTTGAACCCCACCGGTCCAAGCGCCAGTCCATCCAGAGTTCGGCAGAAGCGGCAGTGCTCCTGCTCCGGGTCGATGATATGATGATCACCCAGGAGAAGTCCCCAGGCTCCGCAGGGGCATAACCTTCCGCTCTCTTTTTTATACCCCCTTTTACCAGATACAGACGATCTCGACCTGGTCTTCCCGGATCTCGCTGTCCTGGGGGATACTGGTTCCCCTGAACAAGATCAATACGGAATCCGGATTGATCCCAAACGATAGGAGGGCCTTTTCGTAGGTATCCCCTTCCATCCCCTCATATATCTTCACCTCGTCATCTGGAAGGAGTCTCATCCTGCTCTGTATCGCCATTCGATACCATTATACGGGTTCCAGAGAAAAATATCTGGTCCCTGTGCCGAGGTAGTCTAGCCCGGAAAGGCGATGGTCTCGAAAACCATTGGCGCCCTGCGCCTCGGGAGTTCAAATCTCCCCCTCGGCGTATCGGATCTTCTCTTCAAGCCTTTATCGAACAAAGACCCTTGCCCTCAATGATCTGTTCTTGTCCCTCTCCTCTCTTCCCAGACAATCCCGCAGAACAGAGATCCATAAAGATTACTCCTCCCCCTGCCCCGACATCATAAACAGAAATTGGTACAAATGAGCCTATATGCACTGAAAAAAGCCTATAATACAGAAGCCCTTCCTATCTTTCTGCATGAAAGGAACAATACTCATCATCCTCCTTCTGACAGCAGTCACCCTCCTGGTGTCCGGTTGCACCGATTCTTCAGCACCACCGGAATCCCTGACCCCTGTCACGACACTACCTCCGACGTCTCCTCTCGTTACTCCCACAATAACACAGGCAATTGCCGATTACCTGACGGGACCCATGCCCGGGGACAAATCGGTGGCAATCAGTGTCGACCGGAGTGCCGTGAACCCGAACATCACGATCACCTTCCGCGGGGGAGCCGGGATCAACTTCGTAGCGACGATGGATACCGTCCTCACCCGGTCTGACGGGGTTGTTATGCAGGACAGTCTCCCGAGGCCCAGGGTCAATGACCAGATCACCATGATCGGGTCAAAGGAGGTTTCGGAAATGCGAGCTGACCGGCTCCAGGTATTCATCACGCTCGTGACCGGTGACAAGTACCTGATCTATGACCAGACCCTCCCCTACAAGAGCCGGGGGTAGGTCCATTTTTTGGGACGGTATCCCGATCCAGCAACTGGGAAAGAACCACCCGGGGGATCTCCCCGTGTCTGATTGAGGCACCCTGCCCTGCTCCTGGGAGGTAAAGGGTATCCGGTCCGGTTCCAATAGAAGATCAACCGGTTTTCAGGGGGATATCTTCCCCCAGTGAAGGCCGTGACCGTGCCCCCTTTGCCCTCTTCTCCTTTATCCCGACACCATCAAACGTAGCAACCAGTCGTTTCCCATCATATACTCTGACGAGGAAGAGCGAATGCTGTTCCGTCTCGGAGACCTGCTCGGCAACTGCTTCGAGATCCCCCCTTGCAGGAGAGAGGTAGGTGATCGTTGCCGATACCGCGACCTGGTGGACAGGTCCGGTGTTTGCGGCAAGGCCGAATGCCTGGTCGGCGAGGGAGAAGATTGCCCCGCCATGCACGACGCCATTCGGATTCCTCTTCCCCTCCGCGGTCATGGCAATCCGTGCTCCTCCCCGCCAGGTCTCCCTGACGACCATTCCGAGGAGCCGGGCACATTCGCAGCGGTCGAAGCGGGCGACCATTTCCTCTTGTTCTGGCGGACAGGCATCTCCCTGTTTCATCAGAAGATCAAGAGCCTGTGCTCTACATATGCATTCTGGAATGAAGCAGGGGGCACGAAGGGGGCAGTATCCCATCCCTTACGCAGGCCGGAGTACCTTGCCCTTTCCTGGTACTCTCCCTATTTTTTATACTCCCTCTTGCTGTAGGAATGCTTCTCGGAGTCTCCTCCCTGGGCAACAATATACACCCATTCATAGAGTGACTTTAACGTCCCGAACTGCTCATACCGGCGCATCGAGAAGACCACTCTCATGCGGTTCTCGAACTTCACCTGCCCGAGATCCTTCATCCGTTTCGCAATTTCCAGGTCGTCACCGGCATCAACGGTACGGTACATCCCCCCTGAAAAGAAGGCCTCTTTCCGGAACGCGGTGTTGCACCCGAGGGTGTAATAAAACAGCCGGGTGTAGTAGCCGAACCGTGAAAAGGTGTTGGCCAGGGCAAGGAAGAGATGGTTTTTCAGCCCGCCTTCCCTAGGATCAACTGGTCCGTAGAGCTGGACAATCCCCGGGTCACGCTCGAATGCCGCACTGATCACCGAGAGCCATTCAGGGGGGATGATGCAGTCCGCGTCCGTGGTGGCAATGATGGCTCCCCGTGCTTTTTGTGCGCCATCGTTCCTCGCACCCCCTACCTTCTTTGAGGTCTGGATGAACACGAGGTCGGCGTACTCCCCGGCAATCTCCCGGGTCCGGTCTTTCGAGCCACCGTCCACCACGATAATCTCATAGGAGTCACGGGGGATAGTCTGGCGTGATAATGACTGGAGGCACGTCCCGATATTCTGCTCTTCGTTGTATGCAGGAACGATGACCGATATCATGTGCCGGCAAGCTCCCTGTACAGTGCAATATGTTTTTGTGCCGAATCCCTGATATCGTACTCTGCTGAATACGGCCGGGCGAGCGATCGATACCGGGAGAGAACGGGTTTGTCGCGGAGCAGTGTCGTCGCTTCATTGCGGGTACTGAAATAGAGGACCGCATCCCCGAATATCTCCCGGAATTCAGGGATGTCCCGGGCGATGACAGGAAGGCCGCAGGAGAGGGCCTCGAGGATCACGAGCCCGAATGTCTCGGCATAGGATGGCATCAGGAAGATATCTGCAGCACTGTATCCTGAGACGATATCATCGACATACCCTGGGAAGATCAGGTTGCTGCCACACCGGCGTTTCAGCCTGCGTATTCGCATCCAGTCCTTGGAGAGTGCCCCGTAGGGAAATCCGCCCACCCAGACAAAGGTCTTGTCAGGGTGCTCCTTTGCCAGGGCAAGAAAGTCGTAGAGCCCTTTCCGCGGGGTCAGCTGCGCAACGGAGAGCACCACTTCCTGGCCTTCTGGGATGCCATGGAGATCCCGGAACACGGCTCCTTTTTCAGGATCGTTCCGGAAGTATTCCCTGTTCACTCCGTTTGGGATGTAGGTGACCGGGATCTCCGGGAGGAGCGATGTGACCTCTTCATGGCAGGGCTTTGAGATGGTGATAATGTGATCGAACTTCCGGTAGATCTTCGGGTAGTGTCGGTTGATCCTCTGTGCGAGCGCAATGTTTCCCACGTTGATACGGGGGGTTGAATGAGCGGTCAGGACTTTCTTTCCTCCCGAAAACCTCCGGTGGAAGAGGGCGAAGGGCCCGAAGGTATGGTAGTGGACGATATCGTCATTGCCCGGTGCTCCCTTCCACCGGAGCTCGAGGTCTCCTGTCGCCGAGAGCTGCCCATAAAGGGTTTTTGCGACGGTAGCACAGCCGATATACTTGAAAAAGAGCATATCCTCTACATAAAAGTTGACCTTCATGCTATCTTCCCGATATACTCCATGACGCTCCTGATACAGCCATCCATGTTCAGGTATTCGAACTGGGCAAACCTTCCGACCAGGTCGATCCCGATCTCCCGGCAGTACTCTCTCACGATGCGGATATTGGCAAGGTAGTCGAGGTCGTACACAACATAAGCGAACCGATGGCGGGCGATCCCGGTGTAGATGACATCCTCGTTTCTGACCAGCTGCATCGTTTCGAGCGATTGTATCACATGCGTGATGATCTCCGCATCGTTCATCCCGGTAAGGGGATCACCCTCGTTATACGTGATCTCAGCGAGAACCGAACCACATCCTTCCGGGGCTACTCCTGTACTGTAGTTCGAGGGGAATGACACCCGGTTCAGCAGGCCGATCCCGGGGTCAGGCACATAGAGCCAGGAGATGTCGGGAACCTTCCCTTTCACCCCGATGAACACTGAACAGACGGAATTATAGCGGAGGGAACCGACCGCCTCCCGTACCTCCTCAGTGACTCCTTCGAGTGCCGGGATCAGATGCTGAAGCGGTATCGTGCTGATCAGCCGGTCGGCACAGATGGTTCGGGCGCCATCGCCGATCTCCCACCCCTCCCCGCACCTGCGGATGCTCGAAACACGAAATCCACAGGTCACCCGATCGGTGACTGGGAGCGCAACAGCCCTGACGAGGGCCTCGATCCCCCCCTCCTGCGGATAGGAGAAGACTGCCTGGTGGGTATATCCCTCGGTCTCGATCCCTACTGCTGACCGTATGATATCCTCAACCGGAGGCCTTGGGACTCT
>JAKLGZ010000103.1 GCA_022710385.1 Methanoregula sp. | reverse complement strand
ATGACTGAAGAAGCTCGCGGAGACGATCTTCCTCCTCCGCGCTCACCTTCTTTCCCGTTATGGCAGCAATTCCGTCGAGTTCTGATTTCCCTATACCCTGGTTTGGCCGCTCGAGTCCTCCCAGGTAAAATACTCGGTCGAGCACTGCACTGGCTTCCGGGCCAAACTGGCGGTACACTTCCTGCTCCTCTACGATGATAGGATTGCAGGCCTCCTCAAATCCCAGAAGGAGATAGGTCTCCCTGAGACGGCCCACCATCTCAAAGATAGGGTGGGGCAACGCCTTCCGATACTGCAGTCGTGGATACTCCTGCTCTCGGCCTGGAGGAGTAACGACAAGAGGACCCTTGTGCCAGGCCTGTTCGAAATGATCCCTCGCGGCTTTCCGGTATTCTTCCGGGTTGAATCTCATGCTGTGTTCTCCATGAGGACTACCCTGCTCGGGGCATTCTCATTAGTGATCCGATAGTTACCGTACTCCGCGATCCTCTCCGCAAACTCTTTTATGTATGCATGGGCTGGCATATGCTCCCTGCTCAATCGTTTTCTACTGTATCCAAGATACATATATCCCTTTATTTCGATATATCGGGCGTCTGACTTCTCAAACAGTGCGGCATACTTTTCTGGACTGTGATCGTTGAGACCCCGGACCAACGTCACCCTGACGGCTGACCTCCTTGATGAGAGCAGGGTCAGGCTCCTGCAGATCTGATCCCAGTAGTCCGCTGCGGGCCTGCAGATGCTGAGATACGTCTCTTTATCCGGTGCGGGAAGGGAGACATAGGTCTGGTAGGGAAGACATCGCGAAAGCATATCCGGGTTTGTTCCGTTACTCACCAGAAACGTGGTAAATCCCCTATCCTTCAGCAGATCGATCAGTTCGGGAAGGTGTGAATAGAGGGTGGGTTCCCCTGAAAGGGAGATAGCGACATGGGCCGGCCTGAGGGCTTCTGCAAAACGCTCACTGGTCACATAGGGTGAGACCTTGTATCCTGAAAGGGCTCTTTTCTGGAGATCGTAGAGGCCCGCGAGGATCTCTTCAGGGGTGCATTCCCTTTCGCCCGGATATTCATGCTCAAATGATCGCCAGCAGAAAAGACACCGGTGATTGCATCGGAGGGTGGGGGTCATCTGGATGCACCGATGGCTCTCTATACCGTAAAACTGGTGCTTGTAACATTGTGCTCCTCCTTTCAGCGCCTTTTTACACCAGAGACAGGGCTTGACGGCTGCAGATGATTCTGGTGAGAAGAACTGATACCCCTGTCCCCGGAGTGCCTTACATGGTGACGAGGGCATCGATACCAAGTGTCCCGAGTGTTTCCGCGAGCGTGTTTTTCGTTGCTTTCACCAGCGTGAGTCTGCTCTGCCTGGTAACTCCCTTGCTCTTCAGCACTGGTTCAAACTGGTAGAAGACATTGAACAAGTCTGCAAGTTCCCTTGCGTAAGTGGCAACGAGATGTGGTTTTAAGTCCTGTACTGCATTCCTGATCACAAAGGGGAATTTTGCGATATGCTTGGCAAGCGCGATCTCGCTCTCCATGGTGAACTCAAATGCCGTGTCGAATCCTCCTGCTTTATCGAGAATGCTGCAAGCCCGTGCATGGGCATACTGGATATATGGACCACTCTGTCGCTCAAAATCGAGGGCCTCTTTCCAGTTGAACACGGTGCTCTTCTCGGGGGATATTTTCACGATGTCGTAACGGATTGCAGCGATGGCAACCGAGCGGGCAATCTCCTGTTTTGTGTTCTCGTCAAGATCATCCCTGCGTAACGTGACTTCCTCATAAGCCCTTCGTGTCACCTCTTCGATAAGTTCATCTGCAGACACGAACTTCCCCGCCCGGGTGCTCATGGATCCTTCCGGGAGCGAGACAAATTCAAAGTGCACGATCTCAGGTGCTTTCTCCCCGATTAGTTTGAGCGTCGCGATGAGCTGTGCCCCTATCAGCTTGTGATCAGCCCCGAGAACATCGATTAAACGGTCGAAGTTTCTTCCCTTCCAAATATGGTATGCGAGATCCCGTGCAGCGTAGACCGAGGTACCGTCACTTCGCCGGAGGATATACTCCTTTTCGAAACCTTTGTTCGAAAGATCGAGCCAGAGTTTTCCGTCTTCATGACATTCCTCCATCCTTCTCACCCTATTGAGAAGGCATTCCGTATCCCCGTTCCTGACAAAGTCGCTCTCCCAGACAAACCGATCATGCCGGGCAGAGAGGAGCGCCAGGGTAACCTTGAACCCTTCGAGACATTCGGAGACTGCATTCCTGAACAATACCGCTGTCTTGGGATCACCCTTCTCAACCTGCTGCATCAGGAGGTCGATCTCAGGTACGATCCCTGGATCTCTTTCTATTTCACGATTTGCCGCAATATAAACGCGAGCGACATGATGGTCCCCTTTCTCCCCATCCTTTCGTGCTCCATCAAGGTGTGAAAATCCCCATGCGACAATGGCAATCTGCCGGCCCATGTCATTCACGTAATACTGGACCTCGACCCGGTAGCCGGCTTTCCGGAACAGCCGTGCGAGGGTATCTCCAATAATAGTATTCCTGATATGACCGACATGGAGAGGTCCGTTCGGATTGGCACTGGTATGTTCAAGCACAACCCGGCCTCCTTTCATCAAAAGCGTGCCATAGCCAGGCTGGAGTGCGGCTTCAACCGATGACTTGAGAAACGTCGGGCCCGTCTGAAAGTTGATATAGGGTCCTTTGGTCTCGATGGTGATCCCTTCAAGGGACGAATCCGCCCGGAGTGCTGTTGCGATCTCCTCTGCTATCTGGACGGGCGGACGGTGGAGTGCCTTGGCCCTTTCAAATGAGATGGCCGTGGCAAAATCCGCATGGATCCCGCCATCGGTCAGGGTGGGGTGAGGTATTCCGGTTGCTGCGGCAAGAGCCCGCTCAATTGTCTCATAGATTTCAAGATACATTATGATCCCGTCCTGTACCGAAGAATTGCAGCAATTCCGCCAAACGCGTTGTACAGGATTGCCCCTTCTTCAAAATCATCGGAGATGATCTCCACCCTGGTGCTGGTCTGATCAGCGAGGTTCGTTAGTTCTTCAACAATATCAACTTCAGATTCAACAATCAGCGGTGCGGTGCATAACCGGCACGAATGGGTGAGAATATCTTCAACCGTTTTGCCAGGTTCAAGGGAAACCGTCCTCTCTTCAGAATGGCCACAACTCTGGCAGGTGATCTTGACCCTTGATTTCCGAAGGCGGCTTGAGAGGAGCAGGACATCGACAGAACCGAGCTCGAGGTTCTGCCTGACGCTCTCTTCACCATATGAGGCAAGCCCGGCATCTTTCACCAGCTCCTTTAAGAAACGCTCCATCACCTCTTTCTCTTTTACGACTTCCTGTCCTTTGAGAGCATCTTTTGCAGCATCCACCAGCTCAGACAAGCCATCCTCGTTTGTGTACGCCACATCAAAGAGTCCGATGATCCGTTTCTGTATCTCATGGTGGAGGTATTTTCCTGCCTCGAACTCTTCCTTTGTAGGGCTCGGTCCACCGATCAGCACACCCTGGAACCGCTCGAAGAAATCCTTCTCTGCGAGGAAAATTGCACTGGCCCGCTCGCCAATCTTGGTATAGAATTCATCAATCGCAATCTCACGGAGTCGCTGGAACCTGGCACTCGACTGACCTCCTTTCCTCTGCTTTCCCGGGACGGTTGAGGTGACTCCTCCGATCGGCTCGATGCGGTTGCCCCGTAAGAATCCCCAGTATGCCTCACGCCTGTCGAGAACGAGGAGCCCGTACACCATCTTCTCCTCTAACATCTGCTTTAAGGGCTCAAGCTCGAAATTCGAACTGCATCGGTATATGTAAAGGTTGAGGGGTTCAGGCGGTTCGATGATCGTGCATTCGAGGTCGGAGCGGTCTCCTCCCATCTGTATGGTGCCGCAGAACACCGCCATCCCATTGGAGGGAGGACTCTTGTAATATTTCAGACGTGAGAGGATTGAGGAGATGGCACTCTGGACGTTGGTGCGGGTCTGTTTGCTCTTGATGTTTGCACATTGCCCGAATTCGTCCCTGAGCTGAGCGGTGACATCATAGATCTGCTTGTCGGGAGGGATATAGAGAGAGATAAGCTCTGTTCCACTCCCTTGTTTTGCCTGCAGCTTCTCCAGGGTTTTCTTAAATTCATATCGTCGCCGCGCGTTATCCATCTCGGCTTCTTCTGCCATTTCAGGTCTCACCGGTGCTCAAAAGCTTATCTTTATTCAGTCCCTGTACCCATAAAATTGCGCCCGGCTGAAAGCAGGTGAAAAAGGAATCGATCATATAGCACCCGGGCCGAGACAACGGTAGACCAGGGCTATAGTCTTTGCATCCGAAATCCGGCCATCCTGTATCATTGGAGGGATGTCTGAAAGAGTGAGCCGAATCACTTCGATCTGTTCGTCTTCGTCCTTCTCATAAAGACAGGATGGAGAAAGATCATGGGCTTCAAAGAGGAATATCCGTTCATCGCTGAATCCGGGAGTGGTGTAGAGAAAGCCCCTTGGGATAAGCGTGGCAGCCTGGAAACCGGTCTCTTCGATCAATTCCCGGTACGCGGCCTCCTCCGGCTTTTCTCCGGGATTAAG
>JAKLGZ010000102.1 GCA_022710385.1 Methanoregula sp. | reverse complement strand
GTCATGTGAGAGGCTCCTATGAACATTGCTACGCCATTTTCACGTTGTATGCTTGCAGCTTTTTGTATGCTTGCAGCTTAATGCGAATCATGTGATTTTTTTCCCTGGGGAGGGGCACTGTTTTCTATCAGTACAGGATGATGTATTTCCTATGGTACTTCGTAGGGTTTTCTTATTTTGTATCCTGGTACTTTTCGGTTTGCTCTTTACCGGATGCAGTGCTCCTGCCCCGATGCCGGAGGTGGAGGTGAAGGGGGCAGCCATATCATCCATCTCCCTGGCAGAAATAGCCATCGAGGTCTTTTTGACTGTCGACAATCCATATCCGGTGGCAATAACACTCCATTCTGTTTCCTTTGATGTGTATTACCGGAATGGTGATGAGTGGAAGTATCTGGCCCACGGAGAACAGGCAGATATCCCGGTCAATCCTGGAGAGAACCCAGTCACTATCCCCATAAGAATAAAGAACGCCGATCTGCTCGGACCGCTCCTCTTATTTGCCGATAGCAGACAGATTCTTCTTGAGATACGAGGAGTGGTCGTTCCTGACCTGCCAGGGAACCTGGCCCCTGAAATTCCTTTCACAAAGACGGTATCTATCGTCCGCTGAAAACACCGAATTCCGCTTCTCCCTTTTCCGGGATTTCCCCGGAAGGGTCGTACAGTTCATATGTTGGATAGGCGTGCTGTATCGCGGATGTCATTCAAAATTCAAGGCCCTGCCAGAAGGGAGAAAAGGACGGATCCTTTTTAACAACAGGAGGCCAGGGACGGATTTGGATCCATTTCCCTTAGAGAGGGGCGAGCCGGGGGAGGCCACGTCACTGTCTGACACAATCTTCACTGTCTGACATAATTCGTGCAAATGTAAGAAAAACGTTAATGCCACATCCTGTGCTAAACTAACAACCATCCAGCCAGCCACAGGAAGCCTTTTTCCCATGAATTCGAACCAGAAGATGTCCGAAGTCTCCCGGATCCTTATCCCCCTTGCAGCGTTCGTTATTGTCCTTGCGGGAATGAAGGCGGCGGTATCGATCGTCGGCCCCATACTCTTCTCAATTTTCCTTACCGTGATCTTCGGGATGCTCCTCCATTGGTTCGAGAGAAAAGGCTTCACCACCCGAAACGCCTTCATCCTGACGCTCGCGATCTTCTTTGCTATTCTTGCCGTTTTTATCGTGGTGATCGCAGGGTCCTTTCTCCAGCTGCTGTCTGATCTCCCCCGCTACCAGCAGGAACTCGAGGCGAGTCTTGAGTTGATAAGCCCGTATCTCATCTCAGTCGGGATCGATCCCTCTTCCCTGACCCTGCAGGAGATCGTCACCTCACTCTCCATTGAAATCGGAAGCCTGATCCGGCAGCTCTGGAATATCGCAATCCTCTTTGTTATGATCATTCTGACCACCATCTTTCTCCTCTTTGAAGCCAGGGGATTTTCCCAAAAACTCCGGATCATCATCGAACAACTCAGGCCGGGCGACCTGCCCCGCTTCACCGCCCTTGCAGAGAAGAATGTCGACTATCTCATCATACGAACCGAGGTGAACCTCGCCATGGGTATCGGGACAGCAGTCATACTCGCACTTATTGGGGTAAAATACGCAATATTGTGGGGTTTCATTGCCTTCCTGCTCGGATTCATACCGTACATCGGATTCTGGCTTGCGGTGATTCCGCCCATGCTCCTTGCATGGTTCGATCTCGGCCCCCTCGCCGCTATCCTGGTCCTTGCGGGCTCAGGGGTCGTGAACCTCATGGCCGAGTATCTCATGTTCCCGCACCTGGCAGCACGAGGCCTGGCGCTCTCCACCGCAGTGGTGTTCATCTCACTGATCTTCTGGGGATGGCTCCTCGGTGGCTTCGGTGTGCTTCTTGCAGTCCCGCTGACCCTTTCCGTTCAGATGATCTGCGAACTTTTCGATGAGACCCGGTGGATCTCGGTACTCCTCGGACCATCTCCCGGAAAACACAAACGTCCATAACAGTGCATCCCTATCTCTGCAGCTTCCATGAATTGTCCCCTGATCATGATGAGGAGTAATTTTCTTCCCGCGCTGGAGAGAGGAGTAAGCCAGGAGATGGTTTCGATCATGGACCCGTTCTCCGGAACAAGGGGAGGATGGTCACGATTGTCCTTCGATTTGTAAGAAGGAATTAATTACCCGGCCCGGTGATACCTTCACCATGGAGAAGAGTTATGGTATTTACCTCGCCTATTTTTTCATGGCTCTGATCGCCCTGAATGCGTTACGCGCCCTTTTCAGGGGGGAGTACAATGCCATGGTCACCGCGGTCCTTATGCTCGGGATGACCGTGATCCCGTTTGTCGTTGCCAAGCGGATGAACATTAACCTGCCCTGGTTCGTTTTCTTCCTTGTTGCCCTTGCCCTCTGGATCCACACCGCCGGCTATGTGCAGGGATACTATACCACATTTTACCCCTACTACGACAAGATTGCGCATATCGTATCGGGTACAGCTGTGGCTGTGCTTGGTTTTCTCGGAGTCATCTTTGTTGACAAGTACATGAAGATGAACCTGAACACATGGTTCATCATCTTTTTTACCCTCATCTTTGGTATGGCGATGGGGGCAGCCTGGGAGATCTACGAATTCCTGGTAGACTTCTTTTTTGGGGGTAGCCTTGCCGGTCCCATGCAGAACAGCCTGAACGATACCATGCTTGACATGATGTTTGTCCTTGCCGGCTCAATTGTCGTGGCCCTGCTGGGGGTGTTCTGGTTCAAGCAGCACCGGAAAGAAGAGATCACCCAGGGGGCAAAGATCCCGGTCTGAAACGCTTCTTTCCCTCTTTTCAGGTCTTTTTTTATAGGAACATGGCTTTGGCATGCTCCATTTATTTGTATGCTCTTCTCAATCAGATTCGTGTGAAAATGTTCCGATCCTTAAAGTATCTCCGGGCCTTGCAGGGATCATCCGAGGCAAATCCGTCGATTCCCAGGTGTGCTGCCACCCTGAATTCTTCCAGTGTGTTCAGGGTCCAGGAGACCACAAGAAGATCCCGGGCATGGCAGTCAGCGATCAGGGCATCGTTCAACAGGGCAAACTTCGGAAGGACCGCATCGGTACCTAGTTCCTGTGCGGCACCTGACAGGCTGGCCGTCTCCTTTGATACAATAATGCCGGTCCTCACTCCCGGCAGATGAGCGAGCGCAGCAATAATGCTCTCCTGGTGGAACGAGACGACAAACAGGTCTTTTAGTCCAAACTCCCTGATCACCCGGCTGATCGCCTCTTCGCTCCCCGGTTCCTTGATCTCGACAAAAAGGCCGCAGCGTCCAGAAACAAGACGGCAGACTTCTTCAAGGGTCGGGATGGACTCCCCCCTTCCGGCATCAAGGCTCTTTAGTTCCTCAAGGGTATGGGCATTCACCGGTCCTGTACCATTGGTGGTGCGATCGAGCATCGTATCATGCATGATGACCGGAATCCCCTCGCAGCTGAGCCGGACATCCACCTCGATATAATCAGCACAGGTCATCCCCGTCTTCATGGCCCGAAGCGTATTCTCGGGCTCCACTGCTCTGGCACCACGATGGCCTATGATGAACATGGGACTCCTCCAACAAATCTGCGGTATGCTACCCCAAAACGGCCTGAATTGAGAAGGGAGTCCGGTTGGGGATGATTTTTACCAACCTCCGGTTGTGCCCCACATGACTCTCACGACACAAGGGCGGGAGTTATTCCCTGATCATGACAAGCATCATCTTGAACGGGGTTATCGCTGTCAGGGCATGCGGGGCATGAGCCGGCATGATGATCGTCTCCCCTTCCTTCAGCAGGTGGACCACTCCTGAGAGCCTGATCTCGCATTCCCCATCAAGGATGGTGGCAACCGCGTCGAATGGGGCGGTGTGCTCCGATATCCCTTCCTCCCTGTCAAATGAGAACAGGGTGATACTTCCTGCCTTCGAGTTGATGATCATCCGGCTGGCGATACTCCCGTCCTGGTAGGCAACAAGCTCCTTCAAGCGCAGGACCGTTCCCTTTATCTCTTCACGGTCTTCTCTTCCCATCCTTGTCTTCCTCCACTCTCTTCTCTCTTCTCAAGGATATCAGTTGCGTCTCCTGGCACACATGAATGGCAGTTCTTCCTCTCGAAAAAGTGTTATTTTGCCCCATGTTTCCCCGGCTCTCCCCCAGATCTCCTATATTCGAGGGCTCCTTCAACCGGGCAGACATCAAGGCAGCGGTGGCAGAGGTAACACTCCCCTTTCCGATCGTCCCTCTTTGCCTCATTTGTGGGGCACGCACGCTCACACTTTCCGCACGAGATGCAGGCATCGGTCCGCCGGATCTTGAACCGGCTCCCCATGGCAGGAACCGAGGCAAGAGCCCCGAACGGGCAGATGAACCTGCAAAAGGGGCGATAGAGGAAGAGAGAGATTGCGATGATTGCCAGGAAAATAAAGAATCCTGCAGACAGTAGAAGGAGGAAAAAGTCACGAATCCCAAAGAGGCGGAGGAGGCCATAGGTGAAGAAATACCCGGCAATGATGAAGAGAATAAAAAAAATCCACCTGATCGCTCCCGGCCACACTTTACTCCCCACTTTTATTTTCGATACGGGTGCAAGGGAGGCCAGCTCCTGGACGGCTCCGACAGGGCACAGGTACCCACAATAGAACCTTCCG
>JAKLGZ010000101.1 GCA_022710385.1 Methanoregula sp. | reverse complement strand
TGGGCGGCATGGGTGGCATGGGAGACTATTAATCCCTTCAATCTCACCTATTCCCCTGAAAAATCTCTATTTTCTCGAACGTTAATTTATGAATTTCCGACACCCGGTGCTCTCAAAAGTCGCAATTTTACTGGGGACTACTTTCTTATAGCCTCCATGGAAATGATCATGCATGACGGACCGGTTCATTTTCACCAGGTACCGGACGACCTGCTACCATTGCCACAAGGAGGCAGACCAGATTATAAAGGCGGTCCCTTACCAGTCTCAGGTGATCTGTGAAAACTGTGGTGCCACCCGGATCTTTATCCCGCGGCGTGAGGAGGTTTCAAAGGAGGGAAGTTTTACCAGGATCGGGTGTTATGATGTCTGGAACATCGTGTCCGACGCATCCTGCCGGAATTGCCGGACCACCGGTCCCCACGACCTGGCTATCGGCTGCAACCACTTCACCGCACGGTGCAGGAACTGCGGATTCACCCATTTCTACAAGTTCGACCTGGAGTATGTGGCTAAATGTCCCATTGAAGGGAAAGACTGATCTTATTCTTGTCGTTCAGTTCAGATGATGAGCACCATTTGACTATGGTAAACCAGTGAAAATCAAGTGCCCTCCAGATCAAATCTCCCAAGCTTTGAACGGGATCACGTTACCACAACTCTGTATCAAGGAACGTTCATGATTCGTTCCCTACTATTTCCCTGTCTGGATAAGTCGGGCCGGTCATTCAGCCAATACTTACTCCAAGGTTATTGAAACCTTTCAATCAGCGCGGGTAGACAGATTGTCTGATAAAAAAGAGAGATCGAAACATTACAACCGCGATTATTTCTCTTCCCGTTCCATCGAAATCGCTTTCTTGGGGCATTCGTGTGCACAGATACCACATCCCTTGCAGAAATCGAGATCAACCACAAGGTCCTCGCTGATTGCCGCATCGGGGCAGAACATGGCACAGATGCCGCATGCATTGCATCGCTCCTTGTCAACAACAGGTTTGAATACCCGCCAGGATCCGGTCTTTCCTGAAGCCCCCTTGATCGGTCTGCTGATTGCAGGACGGGTACTCATATCACCAGCTCCTGGAAGGCTGCTTCTGCTGCCCTGACATTGCGTTCATCGGAAAACATCTCCTGGATAGCCTTTTTAGCCGAATCAACCGATATAATACCCATTTTTGCAAGTGCCCCGAGAACCGGGGTGTTCAGTATCGGGCTTCCGGCAATGACCAGCTTCTCCCGGAGTGCTATCCCGGTAAGATCGACCGCAAAGGCCGGGACCCCGTGTAGCTTCTCGGTGGTAGTGCCGTTCATAAGCACCTTACCACCCCTTTTCAGCCCATGAAGGACATCCACGACTTCCATCACGCTCGGATCCAGCACAACAACCAGATCCGGATTCCGTATCTGGCTGTAGACCCGTATCGGCCGGTCATCGATCCTGACATAGGAGACGACCGGAGCGCCGCGCCGTTCTGCCCCGTAGAATGGGCACGCCGTTGCATATTTCCCATCCCGGAAGGCTGCAAGAGCAAGGAGCCGGGCAGCCGTCACACCACCCTGCCCGCCGCGGGAGTGGATACGAATCTCATACATCGCCGTTCACCCCGAACCAGAGCTCGGTGCCGGGTCTCCTGTCCCGCACAAACCCTGCAATGTCATCATAGGTGACCTCCTGGCCTCCGAGACCAGCAATCACACTATACAGGTCGACCCGTTGCCTGGCCATCAGCGACTGGGCAATAACTCCTCCGAATCCAAACGAGTAGTCTCGGTCAATGACCACGACTTCCCGCCCCGAGAGGTCGAAATCTGGGAAGGGGCGCAGCCACCTGATACGGAGGGATCCTGCGTTCACCCCTTCATTCCTGAGGAGATCAACCGCCACTTCTGCCTCCTTGCCGAGGGTTCCCATCGCAATGACCACAACATCTGCATCTTCATAACGGTACTCTTCGGCAACCCCATAGCTCCGTCCGAACCGTTCGGCAAAGTCCCTCTCTGTCTCCGCAATGACCTTCCGGGATCTTCTCATTGACTTCTCGATCTCCCACCGGAACCTGAAGTGCTCATCTGGTCCGGTGAGAGTCCCGTAACCGGCAGGATTCAGTACATCGATCGCATGCGGCAGATGGAGCGGTGGAACGAAGTCCCCCGCATTCAGGGTGTCGAGCGACTGCATGGAATGCGACAAGAGGAATCCGTCCAGGTTGACCATCACGGGAAGGATCACGTCGGCGTGTTCCGCGATCCTGAACGCCATGAGGGTGGTATCGTATGCTTCCTGGACAGTGCTGACGTAGACCTGGAGCCAGCCGGTATCCCGTTCCTGGAAGGCATCGGTATGCTCAGCCCAGACGTTCCAGCCCGGCCCGATTGCCCGGTTCACGTTGGCCATCACGATGGGCAGCCGTGCCCCTGCTGCCCAGTTGACCATCTCGTGCATGTAGAGGAGCCCATGCGAACTTGTTGCAGTGAAGGTCCGGGCACCCGTGATGCTTGCGCCGATGCAGGCTGCCATTGCTGAATGTTCGCTCTCGACCGGGATGTAGCGACTGTCCAGTTCACCCGAGGTCACATACTCCGCGATCTGTTCGACAATCTCAGTCTGCGGAGTGATAGGGTATGCGGCGATGACATCGGGCCTCACCTCTTTCACCGCAGCCGCGACCGCCTTGTTCCCGGTGGCAATCGTCAACATATCCCTTCGGCCTCCTTCTGAAGGTGCTTTGCCCGCTGTTCTGCCTGAGACTTCAAAGCATCGATAGCTTTCCTGTCGATCCCCTTGAACCTGCCCTGGACTGAAAGGTAGTCCTCGATGGGAACCGGTTTGATCATCGCCGCCTTGGATGGCCCGTTGATGGTCACTTTCCCAAACTCACTCTCATAGAGGATCCACAGGCCGGATCTCACCGCGAGTTTCCCCATCTCAACAGTCATCTCCGAGGAGAAGCGCCATCCGGGCGGGCAGGGTGCAAGGACATGGATGAACTTTGAACCCCTCAGTGTGAGTGCTTTTTGCACCTTTTTAAAGAGGTCCTGGGGGTAGGCAGCACAGGCTGTTGCGAGGTAGGAAGGATTGTGGGCGGCAACAATGGCATCGAGATCCTTCTTTGCATGAACCTTCCCCCCCGGCGTGGTGGTGGTGCGGGCACCTATCGGGGTGGAACCCGAACGCTGCATACCAGTATTGCCGTAGGCTTCGTTATCGTAGCAGATATACAGGAAATCGGTCTCCCGCTCGAATGCACCGGAGAGAGCCTGGATCCCGATGTCAACCGTTCCACCATCGCCGGCATAGACTATCACGTTGGTCTTCTTACCGGCTTTCTGAAACGCCTCGCTCATCCCGGATGCACAGGCAGCAGCTGCGGCAAACGCGACATTATACAGGGGAACATTCACTGCAGTATTGGGATAGATACCCTGGATAACACTGGTGCAGCAGGCAGGGACCACCAGCACGGTATCAGATCCTGCTGCCTTGAGTACATACCGGAGAATGAGGGTAGAGGGGCACCCTGCACAAGCCGAAGTGCACTTCAGTATAAACTCTTCTTTGGGGATCTCGGTCATGGAAAATCGTGAAAAAGGTTAGCTTTCCATCAGTAATAAGCGTAGTATTCTGGTAATTCCTGGGGATGAATGCCTTTAATCAAGGGATTCGGCCCGGTATCCATGGTTCCGGAGTATCCCTTTGAGGGAGGTATCATCCGCACCTGAAGGGATCTTCTGCCATACGGCTTCAAGGCCGGCGTCGCCTGATACAAGGGTCCTCCTTCCTTTGACATACCCTGCCTCGCGGCCGCACTGGTCATAGATTATCATCGTCCTGCACCGGAATTCCCTGCAGATGCGGGGACGTGTCTGGTAAATTGTGCAGGTGAAGAGGCCAGCAGCGTCTTTCCTGAGGAACGGGCACCAGGCTGGATCCTGGTCACCTGATGCGAAGAGTTCCCGCAGTTCCGGCTGGACCGATACCGGCAGCAGTTCACCACTAACGGCAACGCGGCAGTAATACTGCACGGGGGAGAGGTTCCTCTCGATCCGGATATGTCTCCCAAGGCTTATGCAACATTTTCCGCATCTCGTACAGGCAAACGGTGCCATCTCCCTGTAAGATAAACTCCATTGGGTGATGAAGATGGAGGGTCATCCAGAGTTCGTCGGCTGGGAGGTCTCTGTGAAGAATCCAGGGATGAAGGTCATCGTCTCTGCGCGTTTGCATGCAGGGAAGAGGCACCGCTTCGTGCATGGATAAGCCGTGAGCTGGCAGCTTTCCTGGTACGCTGTATTCTGTTCTTTGAGCCTTGAGAGGATAGCATCTGCGAGAAGTGCATTGACGATTGCAGGGGGTGTGCATGAACGGATCACGGGGATGTGAAAGTGTACACAGCGTTCAGGAAGGTTGTTCCTATGCCTCTGTTCCCTCTGACTGACCCCTATAGCATCACTGGGGATGATGGACAGGGTAATTCTGAGAGGAGAGCCTGCAGATATAGAGGACTGATCCCTTGCTGTCTTTCCTCTCTTAGGCCAACATGCGGAGTTACGTCTATGTGTGAATGAAGGATCTCTCTCATACCAATTTTCACTTTCATCGGCTCCGTTACCAACAGGCTTCATCGGTCGCCTTCGTTCAGGTCGCGGACCACCCGTTCGAGTGCAGTATGATGCTCCCG
>JAKLGZ010000100.1 GCA_022710385.1 Methanoregula sp. | reverse complement strand
GTACCCCTTCCCCCTCGGGGGGTGAGATGAGCAGGAGATCCCGGTCCCTTGCCAGGTGTCTCAACGTATCCCATGATCCGAAAGCGACGATGAGATCACCGGCGGCCAGTGATAAGCCGGAGAGATCACCACGGGTCTCCGTCTCTCCTCTCTGAAGGAGGATCGGCTCGATTGAAAACGTCTGGCGGAACAGGATCTCCTGCGGTGTTTTTCCGATAATCGATGCCCTTGGTCTGACGATCAGCTCGGCGAACCCGAATCCTTCTCCATTGAGGATCTCCCCAAGGATGCTCCGATCGCCTGATTGCACACAGCCTGAATCTTCAAGGAACCTTTTGAAGTCCTCATCGGATCCAAGGAAGGCTAGTTCCTGCCCGGGCTCAAAACGGGTGGATCGGGGGGGTGCGACGGTGATATCCTGTCCCGCTCTGATCGCAAGAAGGTCAAGGCCATACAGGATTTTGCACTCAGCCTCTCCACGAGTTCTTCCTGCCAGGGGAGCGGAGGGGGGGATGGTACAGGTCCTGATCCGGTGGTCGATCCCCCAGACTTCGGCAATCGTTGGCGTGGGTGCTTCTTCCTCTTTACCCGGCAGGATGCGGCTCCCTGCTACAGCAAAAAGCGCAATGCCGGCAATGAGGAGCGGTATCCCTATCGGCGTGACCGCGAAGAGGGAGAAGGGTTTTTCCTGAGCCTGGACGAGGAGGTCATTCAGGACGATCAGGGGACCGGAACCGATCATCGTAATACATCCCCCGAGGATAGCCGCAAAACCCATGGGCATGATCAACCGGGATGCAGGGATCCTGGTCTGCTTCCCAATCCTCCGTGTGGCAGGGAGGAAAAGGGCGGCTGCACCGACATTCTGCATCAAGGAGGAGAGGAGGCCGACCGTCAGCGAGATGGTGGCGGTGATACGCTGTTCGCTCTCCCCTGCCACCCTCATAATGGTGTTGGCGAGCCGGGACATGATCCCGGTCCTCTCGATCCCGTACCCCAGGATCATCACCGATATCATGGTGATGACCGCGTTTGAGGCAAACCCGGAAACCGCTTCTGCCGGGGTGATGAGGCCGAGCCAGGCCAGCGCAAGGCTTGCGAGGATGGCGACAAGATCGATCCGTATCCACTCCGTTACAAAGAGGAGTATCGTCGCAACAAGCACGATCCCGACAAGAAAGATACTGATCTCCATCAGTGCACGTATTGCAGATCTGGACATGAAAGGAAAAAAGAGTAGCTTTCCTTGCACCGGATTTCAACTGACTCTGGACTCGGGTGGGGTAGCCCGTCGAATGCTGGCCCTGTCAGCTGCCAGACTCCCGGATGAATTTCCGGACGTTCTCCGTACTACCTACGATGATTGCCACATCACCCTTCTCTATTATGGTATCCCCTCCTGGGTTCAGCAGCATCTGGTCTCCCCTCCGGATGGCGATGACACTGATCCCCTTTTCATGTCGCCAGGGGAGTTCAGCAAGGCTCTTTCCGATGACAGGATTCATCCCGGAGACCCTGAGGGAGGCAATATCCAGCCCAGGAATATGTGCCGGGATCTGGGACAGGCGTGCAGGAGCGAGACTTCTGAGCATCTCATAGTTTTCACCGCGAATCTCTTCCACGAGCTGGTTCACTTCAGAGGTCGGGACCAGGTAGTCCCGCAGCACCCGCGTGAAGATCTCGACCGAGGTCTCGAACTCTTCCGGGATCACTTCGTCCGCACCGAGGGTATGGAGGGGTTCGACCTCGCTGACAAACCGGGTCCTGACAAGGATGTGAACCTGCGAATTCAATGATCGTGCGCTCTGGACCACCTGCTGGGTGCCGATCCTGTCAGCGATGGCAACAACGATGATCCGGGCAGTCCGGATCCCCGCAAGTTCCAGCACTGCAGCCTGGGTACCATCCCCGTAATAGATAGGTTCACCCTGATCACATTCAGTGCGGACCATATCGGGATTGATATCGATGATGCGGTAGGGGATTCCTGCATATTTTGCTGCCCGTGCCACATTTCTCCCATTGAGACCATACCCGACGATGATCAGGTGGTTCTCTGTTGCCGGGGCCCGGGTGAGATCAAACCCGCAGGACGGCCCCATGATATCCTCCATTCTGTCCGATATACGCCCGGCAATACGATGTGATCCTGCCATGAGAAAGGGAGTAGCAACCATGGTGAACAGGGTCACATCGAGAATCGTCTGGTACGTACTGCCGGATATCAGCCCGGAACTCTCTCCTGCTTTTGCCAGGATAAATGAGAATTCTCCAATCTGGCTGAGTGCCAGCCCGGTCAGGATCGCTGTCTTCCGGGAGAGGTTCAGAAAGATGGTGGTAAGTGTCCCGGTGAAACATTTCAGGAGAATAACGCTGACAGCAAGGGCCAGGATGAGGAGGGGTTCAGAGAGAAAGAACGTTACATCCAGGAGCATCCCGATCGAGATGAAAAAGAATCCGGCAAAAACATCTCTGAAAGGCATGATGTGACTCAAAGCAGCAACGCTGAATTCAGACTCAGAAATCATCAGGCCGGCAATAAATGCACCGAGTGCAAGGGAGATCCCCGTCTGGCTGATGATCCAGGCGATAGCAAAACAGATGGCTATCACACTCAGGAGGAATATCTCCTGGCTTTTCATCTTCGCCGAATGGTAGAGCAGTCGTGGTACGATGAACCGGGTGCTGATGATCACTAACCCGATGATGAGGAATCCGGTGAGCAACAGGAAGATGATGGATGGCGCCTGGTAGTTTTCCGGTGCAGCCAGGAGGGGGGTGATGAACATCAGGGGGATGAGCATGAGATCCTGGAAGATCATGATCGAGAGGGTGGTCTTTCCATGAAGGCTCTCGAGCTCTCCCCGCTCCTGGAGCACTTTCATGACGATCGCCGTGCTGCTCAGCGATACCAGGAGACCGAGAAAAACGGCTACGTTCGCGGGGGTCCCAAAGAGGAGAGCCAGCGCCATGACGCAGAGGGTGGTGATGACCATCTGCAGGGCTCCTCCGAGGACCACCAGTTTTTTCGCTTCGAAAAGACTTTTGAGCGAATATTGAATTCCAATAGTGAACAGGAGAAAAATTACCCCGATTTCTGCAACCAGTTCGATGATCTGAGTACTTCCCACAAATCCCAGGACAAAAGGTCCGACAAGGACTCCGGAGAGGATATACCCGATAATAAGCGGTATTTTGAGGTAATTGCAGACAAAGAGGACCAGTAAGGAGAGGATCAGGATAACCATCAGTTCAAGAAGAAAAATGGATTCCATTACCCTAAGTGGGGTAATACCGTAATAAGAATTTCATTTCCCACACTCGATTCCCATCAGGAATCCGGTATCTGTCACCTGGCAGGGAACCTCACCGGAAGCGATCAGAAAAGACAAGGTTAAGAGGCTTTGACATATATTCTCTGGTACCGTTTTCACCTTATCGATTGCAAGGAGCACCATGATCACCGGGTATCTCCACGATATCATCATCATCTTCGCATTCGCGATCATCATCGTCGCGGTCGGAAAAAAGTTCAGGATACCCGGCATCGTAGGATTTATCCTGACCGGGATCCTTATCGGCCCGTACGGGCTGGGGTTCATCGGGGATACCGAGATCATTGATGTACTCGCCGAGATCGGGATCATCTTCCTCCTCTTCACGATCGGGATGCAGTTCTCGTTCCGGACTCTTTATGAGATGCGGAAGATCGTGCTGATCGGCGGGAGTCTTCAGGTGGTCCTGACGATTGCCGCCACCGTGGCGATCTCATATCTGTTCGGGGTGACGACCACCCAGGCGCTCTTCTTCGGGTTCCTCGTCTGCCATAGCAGTACCGCGATCACCCTGAAGCTCTACCAGGACAGGGCCGAGATCGAGAGCCCCCAGGCAAGGGTGACGCTTGGGATATCGATCTTCCAGGACATCAGCACCATCCCCATGCTGATCGCCCTGCCGATCCTTGCCGGAGAGACTACTGATATCGCCGGGGCACTCCTCGAAATGAGCATCACCCTGGTCCTCCTGTTCGCTGCAGTACTGGTGATATCGGTGTACGTGATCCCCCGGTTCATGAACCGTATCACGGGGATACGGAGCCCGGAAATCTTCCTCCTTGCGATCGTCCTGATCTGCTTTGTGGTCACCTATGTGGCAGACAGCCTTGGCCTGTCGCTTGCCATCGGGGCGTTCCTTGCCGGGATCACCCTCTCGGAGTCCGATTATTTCCACCAGGCCTTTGCGAGCATCATCCCCTTCCGTGACATCTTCACGAGCTTCTTCTTCATCTCCATCGGGATGCTCCTCAATGTCAAGTTCCTGGTCGAAGCCCCGCTGCTGATCATCGCCCTTGTCGCAGGCGTGATCGTGGTGAAGGCAGTCATCGCAGGAGGGGCAGCTCTCATCATCCGCCAGTCGCTCCGGACCTCCGTCCTCGCTGGGCTTGCCCTTTCCAACATCGGCGAATTTGCGTTTGTCCTCTCGATCCCCGGAATGGCGTATGGGCTCTTCTCTGCTGCGAGTGAACAGATCTTCCTCGCGGTCACCCTGCTTACGATGTCCCTCACCCCCCTTGCCATCGTGTCAGGACCGAGGATTGCCGATCTCTTCTGCCGCCTTCCCCTGGGCAGCCGGTTGAAAGCCGGGTGCGAAGTGGACCGGGACGATGGCGTTCCTCCGATGAAGGATCAC
>JAKLGZ010000010.1 GCA_022710385.1 Methanoregula sp. | reverse complement strand
TGTGCCCCGGAGCGCTTCGATCTTCACGGCGGGTCCGGGATTGCCGGTGTAGTTCCAGGCGATAGTCTGGGATGATCCCTGCACCCAGCTTTCACCGCCGTTGGGTGACACCACATTGAGGGTGGGAACCTCACTGATCGTGAAGGGATCATCACTCGTGTCAGTATAAGAGGAGTTGATGGTGCTGGTTACTCTGATCGTGTAATTACTCCCAAGCGGGAACCCGGGCGGGATCACGAGGCTGTAGGCGCCCGAGCCTCCAGATCCGATCGAGGTGCCGGCAGTGACAGTCGCCACATACGTTTCATTCCGGAGCGCCTCGATCCTCACGGTCGATCCGGGGTTCCCGGTATAATTCCACCGGATCGTATGAGTGACTCCCTCCGGCCAGTCCTCCCCGCCATTGGGGACCACCACCGTGATCGATGGTCGTGGAATGACCGAGATGTAATTACTCCGGGTGAAGATGTACGGAACTCCGCCATTCACCACTACCAGGAGAACACTATAGCTCCCGGGATTCTGGTACGTATGGGTGGGATTCCGGAGGGTGCTGGCATTGCCATCCCCAAAATCCCATAGGTAACTGGTCCCGTCGAAGATGGCCGTGAAGCTGACATTCAACGGTGCAAATCCGGAGAGCGGTGTGCCGAAAAAGCCGTAATTCGGCGTGGGGGTGATGATAAAAGACCCGACATTGGCATCCCCCCATTCAGGGTGATAGAGCCGCACATTCACGTAGACCTGCTGCACGGGTACCGTACACCCCACCGCATCGCAGAGCTCTGCCCATACCGTTACCGTCTGACCGGCTTCCATCCAGAATATCACTGACTTCTGCGAAAAATAGTCTCCTGAGATGGTGTAGTACACATAGCCTGCATCTCCGCCATTCGTCACATCGACACCAGCCAGGTAGGAGGTGAGCAACCCTGTCGGGGTATAGGTTTTGACCACGTGAAGGCCGTGATCGGGCCCTACCGGGAAATACGGGGCTGGCAATCCCCCACTGAGCGTCGGGATCGGGACTAACCCGGTATTCGTTCCGGCAGGATTCCGGACGAGATACTCTTCAAGGGGAATGGCGGAATTGGTGATCACGTCCGCTGCATCGACAACACCCGCCTCGGTGTTGGGGCTGTCGCATCCGTTAGTACACCCCTCAAGTGCAAAGGTTTCATGGGTGATCAGATCTGCCGCACCGGTGAATCCGACAACGAGCACGATCATGAATGCGACGATGATTATGGGATAATGGGTCCTCATGAATCTCTCCCTCGACCGGGGCTCTCAGCAGATAGCCTGATAAGGCTTTGGAGACGTCTCAAAAATAAGAAAGAGACGATTGAGATCAGGGAGAGTTACTCGTCTCGTGCCTTAGAGTGGAACATCTCTTTCCCCCCTATGAGCTTTCAGGCCGGTCAGGACAAGAATATTTATTGCTACGAAGGTGCCAGAGACCGTTAATACAGCAGGGAACCTGAAACATCCGTTTTTTTCTGCTGCTGGAGGTCTCTTTTTGACTGAGCAGAACCCATCAGAGGAAAAGAACGATCATCCGGCATCAGATCGTCTTTGTACACAGGCTGATGATCTGCTGACTGAAACGGATCTCCTGACAACAAATCAGTATCTCGAAACCCTTCTTGCCAGGGCAAACAGCCCGATAGTAGTCTGTAATCAGGACCTGACCATCACCCGGTTCAATCACGCCTTCGAACGTTTGACAGGGAGATCGGCAGGATCGGTGATTGGGAGGCGGGTCACCATACTCTTCCCGGATGAATTCCATGAACAGGCGAAAGAAGCCATTGGATGGAGGGGAACACAGTATTTCGACGGTATGGAGCTTCCCGTCATCACCCTCGACAGAGGGATACGGATCCTCCTCTGGCACACGGCAGCACTTATCGAGAACGATGGGAAGATATCCGCTACCATCGCACAAGGACAGGACATCACCGAGCGGAAGAAGGCAGAGGAAGAGCTCAGGGAGAGTAGGCAGAAATACCAGGCCCTGGTCGAGACCATGAGCGACTTCGTCTGGGAGATGGATGCGGAAGGCCGGTACACCTACTGCAGCCCGCAGATGGAACAGCTCTGGGGGATCAGGCCGGAAACGATGATCGGGAAAACCCCGTTTGACGTACTACTCCCGGAAGATCGGGCACAAGCGGAGCAGTTCTTTGCGACTCTTGCGGACTCCCCGCGATCATTCTCAGGATTCGTCCTCTCCGCCCGCATTGACGAGGATCACCTGATTCAGATCGAGACCAGCGGGACCCCGTTCTTTGATGCTGCGGGCAGGCTGCTCGGGTACCGGGGAATCAGCAGGGATATCACCGACAGGGTTCGCGTTCAGGAAGAGAAACAGGAACTCCTCAAGAATATCCAGCGGGAGAAGGAACGCCTCTCGGCGCTCATCGAGAACATCCCTGACGAGGTCTGGTTTGCCGATGCCGAAGGAAACCTCGAGCTGGTCAACCCGGAGGTCATGAAGCTCTTCAGCAGAGAATCCCTCAACGGAGATGTCAGGACCATCGCGGGGAATGCCGAAGTATACCGCCCGGACGGTACCCCCCGGCCGGTTGAGGAAGCTCCTCCCCTGCGTGCCCTCAGGGGAGAGACGGTGAAGAGCCAGGAGGAGATCGTCCGGGTCCCGTCGCTCGGCATGCTCCGTCACCGGCAGGTGAACGCGGCTCCAGTCAGGGATTCCGGGGGAGCAATCATCGGATCGGTATCGGTGGTGCGGGATATCACCGGCCTGAAGGAAGCAGAGGAGGCTTGGCGCCGGAGCGAGGAGCGGTTCCGGCTAGCTCTGAAAAACGCCCCGGTCTCCGTTGCAGTCCAGGACACTGGCCTTGTCTATCGCTGGGCTTTCAACCCGTGGATATGCCCCGCCGACCAGATCGTGGGAAAGACCGATGACGATCTCCTTCCCGACGCAGGCCAGCTGGTGGATCTGAAGCGATCAGTTCTTGCCACCGGGAGACCGGCCCGGGAGAAACTCTGGATTACCAGCAACGGAAAACGCCGGTTTGTTGAGGTCTCGGTCGAGCCCCTGCGGGACGGCAACGGCACCATTACCGGGCTCGGTCTCACCACCGTCGATCTGACCGAACAACAGCTCGCGGAGGATGCCTTGCGGGAGAGCGAGGAGAAGTATGCCGCCCTCTTCCAGGAAGCTCCTTTCGCCCTCACCCTCACCAGCCTGCCTGACCCGCTGATCGAAGAGGTCAATGAGACGTTTATCAGGATGTTTGGGTACCGGCGCGATGAGCTGATTGGCAGGAGTAGAGTAGCCTTCGGGATTTCGGATCGCGATGCCCAGAATGAGATCATGACCCGTCTGGAGGAAGAGGGGCTGATCAGGGATTTGGAGTGCACAGAAAAGACAAAATCCGGTGAAGAGCGTGAGATCTCCGTCGATGTCATCCCGATCACCTTCGGCGGGGCCAGCCATGCCCTCTCCACGATCCAGGACATCACCGGACGAAAACGGATCGAATCTGAGCTGCACCGGAGACAGGCCGAGATCCGGGCTCTCTTTGACAATATCCCGGCGGGGCTTGTCCTCTTCGATGTAACACCCCCTTACACCGTCCTCGTCCACAACCGGTATTACCAGGAGCTCTTCGGCGAACCCTTCCGGAGCCAGGGCATGGCCGGGCTGAACGTTTATGACTATGCTCCCGCGGTCGAAGCGGCAGGAGTAGTAGCCGTCTTCGATGAGGTGATTCGGACCAGGCTTCCCCAGCATCACCTCGACTTCCCCTACCAGTCCAACCCCCCCCTGGAATCCTGGTTCAACTGGTACCTGGCACCGATCGTTATCGATGGAACCGTCGTTGCCCTGGTGAGCATGAGCCTCGAGGTCACCGATCGCCATTTTGCAGAGGAAGCCCTGAAGGATGGGATGCAGAAACTCGATATCCTGGCTGAATCAGCCCGGCTCCTTCTCACGAGCGACCCTACCGAGCAGATCGTCCAGAAGATCTGCGAGCGGGTGATGGATCACCTCGACTGCCAGCTCTTCCTCAACTATCTGATCGAACCCTCCTCTGGAGACCTGTGCCTGAACGCCTTTGCAGGCCTCTCTCCGGAAATCGCGGGAGGGATCGGGCACCTCCCGCTCGGGGTGGCTGTCTGCGGATGCGTGGCAAGAGACGGGGAACAGATCATTGCCGAGGATATCCAGCACAGCGAAGAAGAACGGACCGCCCTCGTCCGTACTCTCGGCGCATCTGCCTATGCCTGCCATCCGCTGATGTTCCAGGGTGCTCCTATCGGGACCCTCTCCTTTGGCACCTCCACCCGGTCCAGGTTCACCGACGAGGAGATCGAACTGATGCGGGCGGTGACCGACCTGGTGGCAACGGCAATGGCACGGCAGAGGACGGAAGAGGCCCTCCGCCAGCGTGAAGCTGAGCTCATTCGCGCCCAGGAACTCCTGAATGCCACCACCAAGCAATCGGGCGTGATGATCGCAGCAGAAGATACCGATCTCTGCTACACCTACTTCAACAAGGCCTATGCCGACGAGATCCGGAAGATTACCGGCAAGGACCTCGTGATTGGTATGAACATGGCCGACCTCTTTGCCGACCTGCCTGATGAACAGAGAAAGTCCGTACGACAATGGCAGAAGGTCCTTGCAGGTACTGCCCTGAAGCAGACGATCGCATTTGAGAATCCCGGCCGGAGGCCGCGGGTCTTTGAAGTCATCCACACCCCCATCCGTGACGAAGAAGGGGCTGTGATCGGAGCGGGAGAGGTCTCGTACGATGTCACCCCTCAGATCAGGATCGAAGAAGAGCTGCGCGAGATAAGCCAGTATCTGGAGAACCTCCTCACCTATGCCAATGCCCCCATCATCGTCTGGGATCCGGAATTCCGTATCACACGGTTCAACCAGGCATTCGAACGTCTCACGGGCAGGAAGGAGGAGGAGGTGATCGGAAAGACCCCTGATATCCTCATCCCCGGGCAGTTCCGTACAGAAGCGATGGAGTTGATCAGGAAGGCATCTGCCGGAAACCGGTGGGAGGTGGTCGAGATACCGATCCTCGATGCCAGCGGTGAAACCCGGGTAATCCTCTGGAACTCTGCGACTTTGTACGAGGAGGACGGGACCAGCATCATTGCGACGATCGCGCAGGGCCAGGATATCACCGACCGGAAGCATGCAGAAGATCTGATCATCCTTGAGAAGAAACACGTGGAAGAGGCATTCTCCCTCCTCTATGCCGCCCTTGAATCGACCACTGAAGGGATCTATGTTGTTGATACCGGGAGGAAGGTCACCAGTTACAACCGGAACTTTGCTGAACTCTGGAAAATCCCAGAGAGCCTCCTTGCCATCCGCGAGGATCAGGAGATCTCCACGTTCATGCAAGCCCAGGTGGACGATCCTCTCGAATATTCCGAACGCGTTGAGGATCTCTACTGGAATCCACAGATGGAGAGCTACGATACGTTGAAGTTGCGAGACGGCAGGATCGTTGAGCGCCATTCCAAGCCGCAGCGGCTTGGTGACGAAATCATCGGTCGGGTCTGGAGTTTCCAGGATGTCACCGAGAAGAAGGAAGCGGAGCAGAACCTCCTCTCGTCACTCCACGAGAAGGAGACCCTGATCCGGGAGATCCACCACCGGGTCAAGAACAACCTTCAGATCATCACCAGCCTCCTGGATATGACCCGGATGCGCAGTACCGATCCCGCCACGAGCAGCGTCCTTACCGACATGATGATGAAGATCAAGACCATGGCACAGATCCATACCAGGCTCTACGAGAGCAGGCAGTTTGACCGGATCAACATGGGGAGGCAAATCCGGGACCAGATCGAGGACCTGTCCAGCATCTACTGCCATTCCGACACCGAGATCCTGCATGAGGTTGAGGTGGAGGAGATCTACCTGCCGGTCGACAAGGCCATCCCCTGTGCCCTGATCGTGAACGAGATCCTGTCAAATGCCTACAAGCATGCGTTCAGCGGCAGGAAGACCGGAATACTCCGGATCTCCGCACAGCAGAATGCCGATCAGGTCCGGATCATCATCAGCGACGATGGAACAGGAATACCGGAAGGGATGGACATCTATCAGACCCGCAGCCTGGGCTTCAAGCTGGTCCGGAATCTTATCAGTCAGCTGAAGGGATCAGTCACCGTCACCGGGACCTCCGGCACCGAGGTGGTCATTGCATTTCCTCTTCACTAATCGATCAGTGATACTGGACCGAAGCAGTGCCTGCGGGGGGGTGCAAAATAAGGCTGTTTGCCATCCGGGGGTAAGGGTGATGACCCAGACCTCTTTTATGAGAGCTGCCCCCACACGCGATGGAGACCGCCGCGGGAAGTACCCCGGGCAGCAGTTCATTAACCAATGTTTGCAGATAAGGCCTCGATTCAGTCCTCTGTCATAAAACAGCGATAAAGCAACTCTACAGAAGAGTGTTCTGTATTATCACGGTCGACCCTGACCTCTCTCTGGATAGTGGGGATTTTAAAAAATATGTGCAGATTCAACAGGATTTGTTACAATTTTTGTAAATTGCGATTAATTATATAGGCTACTCAATCGAAGGAAACGCGTGGCACCACCAGGAACAATGCGAGGAAGAGGCCAGACCTGCGGGCGATCTGCCTGAACATTGCTCCGATTCAGCGTCATTCGAGGATCCATGGACCAATACGATAATTCCCCGGAAGAGATCTCCGCTCTGTCTCCCTATACGACTGATGCAGGCAGGTATCTTCGTATCACCGTTCCCCTTCCCGGAGTCACGGAGGAACAGATCCGGATCGACCTGGAATCTACGCTCTGTCGTATCAATGTATCGGGATGTGAAAAGATACAGAAAACGATCCCGATACCAAAAGGTACCCGTTTTGTCAAAAAGAAATTCTCGGATGAGGTGCTGGAGATCCTTCTTGAAAAACCAAGGATCAATGATGATCCGAGTCGATGAATCCTCCGCTCGTTCTGTTCTCACCACCCCTCATCATGACCCACCGGATTATCCTGAGAAGGTGGTGCTGAGACTCTGGGGCATATCAACGAAAGGTACTGCAGCATAGTCGGATCGGCTTGATAGAGATCGACCTCACCCGTCTTTTTTTTGGATCGGGAACTGGATATGCGATGTATCTTTCAAATTTTTCGACATTCCCAAAGGATAATAAGGGCGGAGGTATACCGCTCCCCATCAGGTGCTGCCACGTTCTGAGCGCCGCCTCGTTTATCACCAGATAGTCATGGAGCTGTGATCCAATGGCCCGATGGAAATGTACCGTATGTGGTTACGTTTATGATGAAGCAAAAGGGGAACCGGCAACCGCTACTCCCCCGCATACTCCGTTCTCCTCGCTCCCGGAAGACTGGCATTGTCCGGTCTGCGGTGCTCCCCGGGACTCCTTTGTACAGGAACCCGGGGAAGATGTCCATGCATCGGCAACCACCACTGTTGCGGACATCATTGTCGATGAGATGGAACGATGGGGAGTGGATCTGGTCTTCGGACTACCGGGGACCTCTGCACTCGGGATCTTTGATGCAATCCGGAAAAACAATGCCATCAGGCTGATTGTGGTACGGCATGAGGCGAATGCGGCCTTTGCGGCTGCAGCGTACAACAAACTGACCGGCAGGATAGCCGCCTGCCTGACGATCGCCGGCCCCGGTGCAACAAATCTGGCGACGGGGCTGTATGATGCAAAAGAGGATCGGGCCTCGGTATTTTCTCTCAACGGACAGGTGGAGATGCAGTACACTGGGCCAGGGGGGCTCCAGGAGATCGACCAGGATGCCTTTTTCAGGCCGGTGACGGTCTTCAACAACACCATCTACGACAAGTCGATGACCGTGAAACTGGTGACCATGGCCCTGAAACATGCCATGCTCGACCATGGGGTGGCCCAGCTCTCCGTTCCGAATAATATTCAGAAGGAACCCCTCGATGCCCGGTACTGCTCAAGGGAGACCTGTCTCCCCCGGCTCACCATCCAGTCCGATGAACCGACCCTCAGGGCTGCTGCCAGGGTCATCGATCACGCTACCCGGCCTGTGATCCTTGCCGGCTGGGGGGTGCATGATCTCCCCGATCTCGTGGTTGCCCTTGCAGAAAAGATCAAGGCACCCATCCTGACGACCTTCAGGGCAAAGGGAATCCTGCCTGACGATCATCCCTGGCTCGTCGGGATGCTCGGCACGAGCGGCTCTCCCCAGGCACGGAAGACGATCGATGAATCGGATCTCATCATCGCCCTTGGGGTCGGCTTCTCCCGCATGACCGGCGTTCCCCGGCACAAACCAATCGTCCAGCTGGACAGTGATCCAAAAACGATCGGGAAGATACCCTACATGGCAGCGCTCTGGGGAAATTCCCATCTTGAGATGCCCCGGTTGGTGCAGGAGGTGCAGGGTCGTGATGATCCCTCGGTGCTCCCCCGTATCGCCAGCCTCAAGAAGGCCTGGAATGACCTCCGCGATAAGGAAGCCGATGCGGCAGCAACACCGGTCCGGCCTCCCTATCTCATGAAGATGCTTTCCGAGACGATCCCGGCTGATGCGGTGATATCTCTCGATACCGGGGATAACATGTGGTGGTTTGGGCGAAACTTCCGCATGAAACACCAGCAGCTGGTCTTCTCCGGCTATCTGGGATCCATGGGGGCGGGCCTCCCTGGTGCGATCGCGGCCAGGATCGCGTATCCCGAAAAGATCGTGGTCTGCATCACGGGAGATGGGGGATTCTCCCAGGCGATGCCGGACCTGGTGACGACGGTAAAGTATCAGCTCCCCATGGTCATTGTCGTCCTGAACAATCGTGAGCTTGCCATGATCCAGGTCGAGCAGAGGACCGAGGGATATCCAAATTATGCGACGGATCTCCTGAATCCGGATTTTGCCCGGTTTGCAGAATCGTGCGGGTGCCAGGGAATTTCAGTGAAGAACCCCGGTGAAGTACGAGGGGCAATGGAGAAGGCTCTCGGGCTGAACCAACCCGTTGTGGTTGACATCGATACGGATCCACGACGCTTTTAATTGTTCCTCATAAGACAGCGCTTGAAAAAGATCCCGTGAGGAGGGAGGGGAAGATGCTCTTTGATATGGTGCGGGGTCTTGGTTGACGTGATACGCTCCAGGCTGGGTGGAGGAAAACGACATCTCTCCCGATGAGTGATGTTTGCAGGGGACCTGATTCCCCTGGCTGCTGAAATATTTATGATGCACGAATGAACACCTCCATAGAAGGGAACATCATGAGCACGTCAGGTCTTCACGAAACTGTCGGGATATCCCTGGAACGGAGTACCGAGATCATTGATCTGTTCTATGACCATTTTTTGGATGGATGCAGGAGAGATCCAGACCCTCTCGTTTTCACCGGTGATGCCCTCCACTGGATCTTACACGAACCGACGCTTTCTATCGAAGAGATGGTGTATCTCACCTATTTTTTTACCAGGATCATCCTCCCGGATGCAGGCGAAGGTGCTGATACATAAGCGTCAGGCCACCGACCCTCATCTCCTCTCGCATATAATGATACAGATCGTGTAGTGAGACCTACAGGGAGTGTCTCCGATTCTCTCGCTGATCAGACCCCGAACCTGAAATGACTGGTACACGCGACGATGTACGCCTCCTCCATGTCGGTATCTGGCGGAGTGTATCGGCGGGGGACGGAGGAGAGTATCCTTCGGATCTCCCGGCGGAGCGGTTCGGGCCGTTGCCTGGCCAGTTCTTCCTGTGAGCTGCGGGGGGCATCAAAAGCATGGATTGCATTATGACACCGGAAGCAGAGGACGAGCAGGAACGGTTCCATGGACCCCGGTGACTGTTCGCACCCCTCCTCCTCTTTGATGATGGAATGCACCACGAGGTTCTCGAGGTACTCCTCACAGCCGCACACCTCGCACCGTAAACCAACTGCCCGCTTGATCCGGTTCCCTCTGATCGGATTTTTTAGGGTGATGCCAAGGAAGGACATAGGATGGGTATCCTCACTTCCGGAAGAGTGGTGCAGGGGCATAAAGGTTGTACTGCGGGATTGTGTTCAGGATCCTGGCTTGCCCAGTCGTTCGTGATCATTTTGGGTCGTTCTGATGCTCGAACCTGAAACCATGGGAAAGAAAAAAATTCCGCCTCCCCTCATTCGGTTTTCCTGGCGTGGAGGGGCATACCCCGGCGTGGCGACCAGAGAAATCCGGTGATGCGATCCTTCTTGTGCGAAAAAACAAGGCGTGATTCCGGGATCTCCGGGAAGAAAAATTCGAGCGGGGAGAGCGGCTGGAGCGCGAAGCGTTCTTCCGGGGTGCCTTCTAAGACGAGCTGCCCGGCTTCGGATACCACCGGGAGGTGCTTCCCCTCACTCGTGGTATAGTCCCCGGCAAAGTGGCTCAACTCATCGGAGGAGAAGGGGAAGCATGCAGGTGGCTGATAGGGATTCCCAAGCGACAGTGCAGCCATCTCCACGGCCAGGTGTTCCGTCTGGTTGAGGTTCCCATCGTCGTTCGATAAGACGATGACCAGAATGTTGTCATCCGGCAGTACGAGCAGCTGGTTTGCATATCCCGGCCTGATGCCATAATGCTCCATCACGGGTCGCCCCTGGCAGGTGCTTACCCACCAGCCACAGCCATAACGGGTTGAGGTCCCATCCGGCAAACGGGCGGGGGTCCACATCCTGCGGAGGGTCTCTGCGGTGAGCAGGTTCCCGGTGCACAGCGCAGTACAAAAGCGTGCGAGGTCGTCTGCGGTCGAGACCAGCCCTCCGGCGGCAAAGAAGTGGGAGGTGCTGAAATATTCGGCATGCAGATAGGCATCAGGCGTTTTCGTATACCCGCTGACCATGCCAGGGATGACACGGCCCGGGATCGGTTCGTAGCAGGTATGCATCATTCCGAGCGGCGAGAACATATGCTCGTCCAGGAAGTCCCGGTAGCTCTTCCCGGAGACCTTTTCGATGATTGCTCCCAGGAGAATATAGCCCGAGTTGCAATACGACCACCGTGTTCCCGGGGCAAAGGGGTGGGTGTGGTGTTTGAAGAGATCAATCAACTGGTCAACAGTCACCTCCTGGCGATGCACCGCCCACCATTCCGGGATCTCGGAGAACTCAGGAATCCCTGAGGTGTGCGTCAGCAGGTGTTCTACCGTGATGGGTGCCATGCCCGAGGGATAATCGGGCAGAAGATCGGTGAGCGAATCGGTAAGTGCCAGCCGGCCGGCTTCGACCAGCATCAGAACTGCTGTTGCGGTGATAGGTTTTGTCAGGGATGCCAGGCAGAACGGCATATCGGGCATCATCGGGACCTGGTGTTCGAGGTTGGCGAGGCCGATTCCTCTGCGATACAGGACCTCTCCCTGTCGGACCAGGAGCAGGGCTGCACCAGGGGCTGTGGATGGATACGCATTGACGACCATCTGCTCAATGAGTGGTACGATGGGATCTTGTGGGGACATCGTGGGCTCCTCTCTTTAAGTGCTGAATAGTGTCAGAGATGATGTAAGTATCTTCCAGGTAAAGTGAGGAGCCATGGCTACTGGCATTTCCAGGTAGGTTATTCATTGGCAGATTCCAGAAGTGAACCGAAGATTACGTTGAATTCAAACCATCGGTATCCCCCATTTTGCCGGTTCGACCGTACCGATCCTTGAATACGTTATGAGAGATACCAGTGATAGCAAACCACCCTGAAACGGGAGCAGAGCAGGTTCCGCAGGAGAGGACTCCCTTTTTTTAGGAAGTGCCCCAATAGAGGAAGGAAATTGAAGAAGCCACTATCCCTCACAGGAGAGCATACGTGATTCCGGAAGAATATACCATCCCCTTTGCCACCAATGGCCTGGTCTATCGCCGGAATCTTCCTCCCGATACCAGGGAGCAGTGGATCCTGGTTGACGGACCGTCAGTCGTCACCGGCAAAGACGGGACGATGCTCACCGATCCGGCCGCTTGCCGAATTTTCCTTGAGGATGATCCCGATCGGTTCATGATCGGCTATGACCACCGTGGGAGCTGGTATGCGGTCCCGATCAGTGGTTCAGTACTCCTTGCCGACGGCTATGCTTGGACCCACCTCCGTTCCCTGTACGGGGTTATCCCCGATGACCTGCTCGGCATTGCGTCACGTGCCGTTGCCCTCTCCCGGTTCTATCATACACACCTGTTCTGCGGGATCTGTGGGGCGGAGACGAACCGGAAAGAGGACGAGATTGCCACCGTCTGCCCGGCCTGTGGTCATATCGGCTATCCGGTCATCAACCCCGTGGTCATCGTCTGTATTCGGCGGGATGACACGATCCTGCTGGCACGATCCCCCCGCTTTCTCCCGAACGTCTACGGGGTCATTGCCGGATTTGTGGAAGCAGGGGAGACCCTGGAACAGGCAGTAGCCCGCGAGGTCGCCGAAGAGGTAGGAATCGCGATTGATACCATCAGGTACCGGTGCAGTCAGCCCTGGCCGTTTCCCCATTCCCTGATGGTCGGCTTCACCGCCTCGTATGCGGGGGGGACCATCCGGATCAATCCGGCCGAGATCAAGGAAGCCGGCTGGTACTCGTATCAGTCCCTCCCCACCTTACCAGCTGCCGGAAGCATTACCCGGATCCTCATTGATCTGGTGGTAGAGGAGATTTCCCGGGATACGAAATGCTGACGACCATATGGTGTGGAATGAAAAATACTGATGCGGAGATCTGTTGTACATCGCCATGCTCTATACCTCAACGCAGAGATCTCTTTCAATCGGTAAAGGAACCCGAACAGACATGGAATCCCGGTGATACCAGATGATCCTTGAAGCGGCTGGCTGTTGTGTTATTGCAACCTCTACTTTACTCATTGGAGCATGGATCGCTTTTCGGTTCCAGCCATCCTCAAAGATCGTCGGCCTCGTCATGGGCTTCGGGGCAGGGGCACTGATAGCCGCAGTGGCCTACGAGTTGTTCCCTGAGCCCTCATATCAGCATCTCCTCTCGTTCATTTCCCTTGGTCTGGGTGCCGTACTATTCTATCTCGGCACCTCATTGATCGAAAGACGTTCAGGGGGAAAAGGAACGGGGGATGCGAATGAACAGACCAGGATGGGAAAGACCATTGTTCTCGGGGCTCTTCTTGACGGTATCCCAGAGTCCCTTGTGCTTGGAATGACCTTAGCCGTTGGGGGTGCCCTGAGTATAGCGTTCTTTGGTGCGGTTCTGGTCTCGAATCTGCCTGAGGGCATAGCCGCTTCAGCAGAGCTGGAACGGGGAGGGATTCCACGCCACAAAATCTACTCGCTGTGGATTTTCGTGATGCTCATCAGTGTTATCAGCACTATTGTCGGTGTCATGGTGATTCAGATCGTTCCTTCCGCCGAAGGGGTGAATGCTATGGCCATTGCCGGTGGAGCAGTTCTTGCGATGCTGGCGGATTCAATGATACCAGAAGGGTTCCGGGAAGGGGGGAGGCTCACCGGGTTGATTGTCGTTTTGGGATTTGCTTTTGCGGCAATACTCGGTGTCATCGGTTGACGGAGCAGAGGTGCGATCAGACATGGAACATTTCATCGGATGGTACAGGGAGAGACTCTTTGAGACGGGAACATGGGTCTGCACGATGGTTTTCCCCTCTCAACGCCATCACAATGATGAGCGATACCAGGCTAAACGATGACCATTCCCTCCGTACACCCGATCCGCCTCCTTTTCATCGACAACATCCGCATCATCCTCGTCTGCCTGGTCATCCTGACACATCTTGCGATCACGTACGGCGCCTCCGGCTCCTGGTATTACCATGAAGTCTCTGGGGTATCGGTATCATCGGCGCTGCTCACCTTGCTTACCTCACTCTTCCAGACCTTCTTCATGGGGTTCTTCTTCCTGATTGCCGCCTATTTCATCCCCTTCTCCCTGAAGCGGAAGGGTATGTGCCGTTTCGTCTCTGACCGGCTGGCACGACTGGGAGTTCCCCTGGTCATATGGATCCTGTTCATTTCACCGATCTTCGGGTACCTGGTGTCCAGGGTGCTGGGAGGATGTCCTGGCTCATTCCCGGACTGGTACTTCACGGTCCAGCCAAACCTTCAGTACCTGGGGTTGGGCCCGATGTGGTTCGTCTTCTCCCTGCTGGTATTTACCCTCGTGTACGTTGCCTGGAACGCGATCAGGAAACCATCGGAAGGTGCGGTAGCCAGTCCCCGGCCCTTCCCGACAATACCCCTTATTCTCCTCTTTGGAATTTTCCTGGCCCTGGTGAGTTTCAGCGTCCGTATCATATTCCCGATTGGATACGAATGGGAACTTTTCGCTCTCCAGGTTCCGTATTATCCCCAGTATATCGCGCTCTTCATCATTGGTATCATAGCAGCAGGAAATGAATGGTTTGTCCGGATTCCGGATTCCACCGGAAAAACCTGCTCTTTCCTCGCCCTGCTCCTGGCATTGCTCCAGCCCCTGCTCCTGTTGACCGTTGATCTCTCATCCGGCGATCTCACCCCGTTCTTCGGGGGGCTTCACTGGCAGGCGCTTGCGTACGCGCTGTGGGAGCAGGTGACTGGTATGCTGATTATCGTCAGCCTCTCATGGGTGTTTTACACCCGGTTCAACCACCAGGGCTCGATCGCACGATCTGCAGCTGCAGATTCCTACACCGTCTACCTCATCCACCCGCTTGTCCTTGTCCCCCTCGCCGTAAGCCTTCAGGCAGTGGTCCTGCTGCCTTTTCTCAAGTTTCTCACCGTAAGTGCCCTTGCAATCCCGCTCTGCTTTGTTCTTGCCCATCTGATTCGTGCGATTCCGGGAGCAAAACGAATCCTCTAACAAAAAAGAGTGCAGAAAAAGTCAACCGACAGCGCAGAGTAGTACCTCTTCTCTTCTCCTCCTCCCCCTACTTCCAAGCCACCAGCACCTTGAACCATTCAAATCCTTCTACGGGGGTGACTTCCACCTGCAGAAACCCGGCATCCTTGCAGAGCTGTTCCCACTGCTCAAACCCGATGCAGTATTCCCCGTCGTTCAGGATATGCTTTTTTCCATTGTCATACATCCGTTCAAATGCCGGGATACCCCCATCCTCCATGGCAAGGGCAAGTTCCTTTTCGAGAAACTCAAGGATCCTCAACAGACGTCTGGGGTCATCCAGGTCCCCTGTCGTATCAAGATCCATATCGCCCAGGACAAACCGTCCACCCTCTTTCAGGGCGTCATACCCCTTGAGCATCACAGGACCTTTCTCTTTCACGTGATGCAGTGCAACCGTTGACGCGACGATATCGAAGTGCTGTGGAGGAAACGCCATCTCCTCAGCAGAGCATTCTTCACAGTGAATCCTGTGGGAGAGATGGCACTGCTCGATCTTCTCCTGGAATATCCCGAGCATCTTCTCAGAGCTGTCGATTGCCATGATACTGCAGTCTGCCTGTTCCAGGAATTTTAACGACAGTAGTCCCGTCCCACAGCCGATGTCAAGGACCGTGTCGCCGTCCCGGACTCCTGAGCGGCTCACTACCAGGTCAAGCATGGCATGGTGCCGCCGGACCTTGCCAAGTGTTGTGTCGTACTCATTTGCCCAGTCGGCAAACCATGCCCGGGCATCCCTCTGCACCTGATCAGTCATTGTGTCAGTCTATTGGAGGGGAGAGATATTACGTTGTCGTGCGGAGTCAGCCTTCTTCGGCATGGAGGGGTGCTCTCCCGGAATTCTTACGAATGGCAAGGGAAGGCCATGAGGAAAAAGAGAGATGTTCGTTCGGTTTGAAATACCCGATATCTCCCATGCCCGATGACGAGACGCTCCCTTGCGGCGACCTTTGGGAAGAGATCTCCCAGGACGATCCCCGGGAAGGAAACACCCGGAGCGATCCTCACCGGGAGGATGGTGCCGTACGGTTATCGTCCCGCCCCGCTGGGAGGAACCAAGAAAAGGCTCACCAGGTGTTCCCCCCCACTCCCCATTTTTCCATCCGGGAAGGGATGGCTTGGGAGGAAGGGGGAGGAAAAGCGTCCTCCTGCCTCCCCAACCTTTTTATAGAACAGGGCTATTTTCTATTATTCAAGGTGGTATATCATTCAATCAAGGTGGCTATTCGTCTCTCTCATATTGTGTACAGCACTGACTCTTCCGTCTCTGGCTGCAACCCCGGTTGCTGTGCCAGGGTATTTTCTGGCACCGACCGATCCCGATTTTGACGGCTTGTATGAAGATCTGAACGCCAATGAACGGATTGACTACAATGACGTTGTGGTCTTCTTCAAGAACATGACGTGGATCGCTGACAATGAACCGGTTGCCTGTTTTGACTTCAACGGGAATCGAAGAATCGACTACAACGACATAGTGAGGCTCTTCAAGGAGGTGGGAGTGCCGCTGCCCTGGGACGGCATGGACCGATATGACCCGGCTGCCAACGGCTCCACCGTGCAGATTCCGCTCGGTGCAGGGGGGCTTGTCATCACGCTCCCTGAGAATCCTTCGACCGGGTATCACTGGAATGCAACCGTGACCTCGGGCCTCGCAATCGTAGATGATCGGTTTATTCCCAATGCACAGACCCTTGGCGTTCCCGGTGCAGGGGGGACCCGGGTATGGACCCTCTCTGGAACCTCGGAAGGAGTCCAGACGTTTTCAGCGATCTACAAACAGCCCTGGATGAATGTGACCGGCACCGAACAGACCTTTGTACTGCACATTCTGGTCGGGGAGAACACCTCCCCCTGTATCAGCCTGCCCACCGGCACCTCCCTCTTGTCGGAATCCATGCAGGGATCACGGAACCTGACGATCGATAACCAGAATGATGATGATGCCGTGGTATCCCTGCGCATCGAGGCGGATCCCTATGCATCCGGGAGTAAGGTGGTGAGCTTCTATATACGGGGACATGACCAGTATACCTGTTCGACAATTGAAACCGGGAACTATACATTCTGGTATAAACACGGAGAATGCTGGGATGCGGCAAATACCACGTTCAGGGTCGTCAACGGGGCGTGGAGGATGGACGACATCCTCCCCTATGATGAGGATACTGCCGGCTGGACCATTTGGACCTCACCGGTAGACGAAGGCAATTTCACTGCCATACCCGTTTCCCCCGATCTGGTCTAGGGAGAAACGATAGCAGTATCCGCTTTTTCGTGCGTCCTGGTTGAGGAGGACTGTTTTCCATCATCAATGGGAGATACGATTGCAGTCCCCCTTTTTTTATGTGACCTGGTTGAGGAGGACTATTTCCCGCCCCGAGCCAGCGAATTACCTGATACCAGCGTTCAGGTATTGGTGTGTTTTTTTCCGTGGGAATTGGACCAAACGTCGAACAGAACCGGAAAATCAGCCCATACATTTTTATACCCCTTCCGTCAAGACTTGTACTATAAAAAGGTGGTGGCATCATGAAATACTCATGGCTATTGTATAGTATCCTCTTTCTCATCCTGCTGGTTATACCCGTAACGGCAACCAGTACGGTGAGCATTGAACCTGGCGAGATTGCTTCGGTGGGTGAGAATACGACACTTGGGCTGGTCCTGAACCAGACCGCAAACGGCCTCTCCGGCTGCAATATCAGCATCGCACTGGATAACCCTGCTATCGCGACCATTACCGTCGTGAACTTCCCGGCCTGGGCCTCCATCCAGGACAACTCCACGCTCCCGGCACAGAGTGTCTGGATGAATGGAGTGGACCTGCAGGAGACCCTCACAGGCAACCTCACCAATGTTGATCTTGGGGCTGTCACTCTTGTGGGAATCCTCGAAGGGACAACCGGGATCACCCTGACCATCAACGCCCTGGACGATATCAACGGGACTGCGATCCCGGCAACAGCGCTCCCGGGCACTTTGATCGTTCACGGCCCGGTCGTTATCGCACCTACCGCGAATTTCACGGTGAACACCTCGTCAGGAACTTCACCACTCACGGTGCAGTTCGCTGACAGCTCGACCGGCACTGAACCGTTCTCCTACGAATGGAACTTCGGAGACGGAAGCCCGAATGTGACAACGGCAGACCCGGTTCATACCTTTATTACCGACACTCAGGCGACCTATACTATCACAATGACGGTGAACAACAGTGCTGGATCAAGCTCAACCGTACAAGCAATTACCGTCAACACAACGGAAACAACAAATCCCCCTGACAGTATCACGAACCTTCACAACACGACCTACCAGCAGACTCTGATCACCTGGAACTGGACCGATCCCTCATCGGACACCTTTGATCAGGTGTTCATATATCTCGATGGGGTGTTCCAGGCCAACGTGACGAAGGGATCCGGGACCTTCACTGCTGTCAATCTCAGTCCCGGAACGATGCATACCCTTGGCACAAGGACGGCTGGAACCACAGGACTGATCAATGAAACATGGGTCAACCATACGGCAGCCACGGCTCCTCAAAAGGACCCGTCATCCTTCACTGTCACCCTGGAAAGCGGATGGAACGTTTTCTCGACACCGATCCTGTTGGCACCGGGGCATTCCCAGTTCTCCCAGATCTTCTCAGCCGGGGACCAGGAGAAGATCATCCAGGCACTGGGATGGGATGGATCCCTCTGGTATGCCGCCCAGGCAACCGATGAAGTGACCCCCCTGTATGCATTTTATATCAACGTAAAGGAGGGGGAGGTGGCAAATGCGACGATTGTGCCATCCACCAGTATATCGAGTCCCCCGGCCCGGGCTCTCGTGACCGGATGGAACCTGATCGGTCCTGCACCGGCGTATGAGGACGGAGGCTTTTCACCAAAACCGATCGAGGATTCGTTGATCACGATCGAAGGGGATTACCGCATCGTCGTAAGCCCAGGCCTGCACCAGCCCGGCTGGTCATACGTGCAGGGGGGTGCCTCCCGGGATCTCCTCCCCTACAAGGGATACTGGGTATTTATGGACCATCCCGACACCCTTGCCGGGTTCTCCACCACCCCTCTCTGATTTTTTCAGAGGAAGCCTCAGGATCTTCCCAGAGCCTCTTGAGAACAGACGGTTAATAGACTTTTTTCCCTCAAAGGCCGCCTGCCGTTGCCGGGGATGGTCATCGGGAACCGCGAGTCAGGAATGTGAATCAGGGCCTCCTGCTCGCCACACTACAATCATAACCTTTATCAAAGTCCTGCAGCCTTTGTTCGTGTGCATGCGGCCACCGGATCTCGAATATGCTGCTGATGACCGGCCAAAAGGCCCCACGTTGTTCCTCCTCGGCCTGCAGCACACCGGGATTGTCGCAACTGCCTTTATTTTTCCCGTCCTTGTCGCCAAGGCTGCCGGCCTGGAGGCAGGGGCAGCGGCCTTTCTCGTCTCCATGTCGATGCTCGCAAACGGCATCGCGACACTATTCCAGGCGGTGAAACACAAGGAGTTCGGCTCCGGATACCTCGTCCCCCGGGTCTGCGGGCCGAATTTTGTTTCAGCCTCCATCCTCGCCGTCCAGTCAGGGGGCCTCTCCCTGCTCTACGGGATGACCGCGGTCTCCGGGGCGTTCCAGATCGCCCTCTCCCGCATTGCCCACCGTCTCCGGGTCCTCTTCCCGGTCGAAGTCACCGGCCTTGTGATCATGATGCTCGGAGTAGCCGTCGTCCCGTATGCCTTACCCAACTTCTTCGGGATGACTGCGACGGATCCTACTCCCTCGGGACTCGCAACGCTGATCTCCTGCATCACCCTGGCTGTTATCGTTGGAGTGACCGTATGGGGCAGGGGCCATCTGAAGCTATTCCCGCTTATCATCGGTATGACCGTCGGGTACATCCTTTGTATCGCGGCAGGACTTGCCGGTGCAGACCCGCTCGGCCAGATCATGGCATCACCGATCATCTCGTTTCCTGACCCGCAGTACTTCGGGGTCTCCTTCCAGACCGCACTCATCATCCCGTTCTGCGTTGCGGGTCTCGTTACCTTTGTCAAAAGTATCGGTGAATTTTCCATCTGCCAGCGGATCAATGATACCGAGTGGAAGCGGCCGGACATGATGAATATCCGGGCCGGGCTCTTTGCCGACGGCATCGCATCAACCATAGGCGGTCTTATCGGGGGCATGGGACAGACCGGCTCCTCCTCCAACATCGGGCTCTCCATCGCCACGCGTTCGACGAGCCGGTACATCGGGTTTGTCACGGGAGGGATTCTGATCAGCCTTGCCTTCCTCCCGGTTCTTGCGATCGTGTTCCTCCTGATGCCGGGTCCGGTGATCGGCGGGAGCCTGATCTACGTTGCCGGCTTCATCATCGTCGGGGGTATCCAGACGATCACCACGCGGATGCTGGACTCCCGGAAGATCTTCGTAATCGGCATCTCGTTCATCTTCGGGCTGAGTGTGTACCTTATCCCTGGTGCGTATGAGACCGTCCCCGGATTTATCAGCCCGGTATTTGATTCAGCACTCTCGCTTGCCACCGTAGTCGCCATCGTTCTGAACCTTGTCATGCGGCTGGGGATCAAAAAGAGGGTCACCACCACCATCGATCTGGAGAGCAGGATCTCCGACCAGGTCTTCCTCTTCATGGAACGCCAGGGGGAAATGTGGGCGGCAAGAAAAGAGGTGATCCACCAGATGGCCATGGCACTCACCGAGGCATGCGAGATGATCACCGACCACCAGATGGCAACCGGCCCCCTGAAGGTGGCGGTATCGTTCGATGAGTTCAACCTGGATGCCGAGATCTCGTATGAGGGCAGTCCTCTCACGCTCCCTGACAAGCGTCCCGGCGAGGAGGAGATCCTCTCCGATCCTTCTGGGCTGCTCAAGCTGGGGGCATTTCTCATCCAGGGATATGCCGACAAGGTGACGTCTGGGTCGGATGGTTCGCTCGCGTTCCTGAACCTTCACTTGGAACATTAAGTACTTGTGAACGAACCGGATCGCCTCATCATGAGGCATTTTCTGCTTCAGCTTCGGGTATGCCGTTCTGTTTTCACTTTTCAGAGGTGACAGCATCCGATCTTTTCGGTCCGCTTCCTGTCTCTTAAGGGGTTTCCCTGACGGAGAGTTGAGAGCGGTGTCTTTCCTCCCCCATCAAAACCGTCACCCTTACTATAAGATCAACCAACTATTCCACAGAGCAATGACACCCGGGATTCCCAGGAATATCAGGAAAGAACATATCATCTCCGCCCTTGCAACCATTGATAAGGAAGGGTATCCAAAAGAGCACGAATCCATCAAATATTCCCTGGTATACGAGGGGAGAAAATACCCGCCGGTATGGGTCATCCGGACGGCCAATGTCTTTGCGAACGGGGAGCCCCTTGATCCCACCCTTTATTCCGGGGGAGCACAGTCCAACAATTTTCTCAAGAAGTTCGGGTTCCGGATCGTGAAAAAGACCCATTCGGAGGTGGATCATACCAGTTTCGACTTCGAGACCATGAACCGGGAGCGAATCTGGCGGGAGATCCAGGCGAAGTATAAAGGCCAGGACATCCCGGCTCACGTCCTGAGAGATACCTACCGGATATACCGTGGTGCCGGCGGGCTCTGGGTGGACAAGGAACGGACCTCTAAGATCTCGAACGATGATGCAGGGATTGCCATCTCCATATTCCATAAAGGGACACAGTACCCCGATGACTTCTCAGATGCCGCAATACGCTCCCCATACCCGGTGACCAACCGGCAGGGCGGACAGGACGGGAATGAGGTAAAGGCAACAAAGAATGCAAAGCGATTCAACATCCCGGTGTTTGTCATCACCACCTCTACACTGGACCCAACAAGGAGGGATGTAAAGAAAGGCTTTGTCCGGGACTGGGATGATGCGAATCAGACCTTCCTGATCGAATTTGGGAAAATCCCTGACTACACAAAGGAGGGGGCCTTCTCGGAAGAGATCCCTTTCAACCTGAACCGGAAAAGAAAGCGACAATACTCATCCAGAAGCGGGAATAATCCAAGGTTCTCCTTCGATGTGTTCAAGCGGTATGGCCATTGCTGTGCGGTATGCTCGATGCAGATCGACGGTCTGCTGACTGCCACTCACATCAAACCGGCCAGCGAAAACGGAACCGATGACCCACGAAATGGGATTCCCCTCTGCCAGAATCACCATGCAGCGTTTGAAAAATGCTTTTTCACCATTCACCCAGGATCGTACCAGATTGTGACGAGAGAGAGCGGACCTTCAAAGGAAGAGTTGGAACTCGTGGAGGAGGATATTCTGAAATTGAAGGCATTGCCTGAGCGAATGGCGTTGCAGTGGCATTACCGGCGGTTTTTGAGGGAAATTTAGATACCTCGCTCTGGAACTGCTTCTCATCCTCCCTCAAGTGAATCACCAATACATGCCGGTGTTCACCAGTACACTCATCGAATCCCCTTAACAAAAGAAAAGGGAAAGGGTATTACGTTCACCATGAGAACCTGAGAGAAGTACTGAAAAATGACATTCCTCCTCGCTCTTGATGATACCGATACCCTCTCTTCACGGGGCACCGGTCGTCTTGCCCGTGCGATTGCAGACCTGCTCGGACAGGAATACCCGGTGCTTGGGGTGACCCGACACCAGTTGTATGTGCACGAGTCCATCCCCTATACCTCTCATAACAGCTGTGCGGTGATCCACATTGGTCCCTGTGGGAACGGCCAGGAGGACAGGATCTTTTCCCTGGCATGTGACCATATGAGAGCAGATTTTGTTGAAGGAAGTGATCCTGGGATCGCCATCGCCAAGCGGGCAACCGTCTCCCCTGAGGTGATGGCCTTCGGCCAGGATGCCAAACGAATGGTCCTCACTCAGGAGCAGGCCAGGGCACTCGCAAAAAAGAGCTCGATCTGCCTGGAAGGACTCGGAGGAACGGAAGACGGGGTGATCGGTGCCCTGGCGGGGATCGGGCTTGCTGCCACGGGAGACGATGGCAGGTTCATCCAGATAGGAAAGATCCGCATGATTACCGGGCCCACCACTGCAGAAACACTGCTCGATGCGGGAATCGACCAGATCCTCACCCTTGAGGGCGTCCCGGTCACCACCGGCATGATTCATGTCCAGGAGGGAAAGTCGGTCAAACCCTGCCCAGTTTCAGGGAGAGCGGTGCTCTTTGTAGAGAAAAGGAATGGAACCTATCGAGCGGTGAAACGCGACTGAGCAAGTGGTACAAATAGAGAGATGCCTCTTTTCATGACGCCAATCGTTGTTTCCAGGGAGTGCGTTCTTCGCTGGCAGATGCCACGGAAAAAACAGGAACTGATGGTACATCCTTGTTCACCGCGGATTCCCTGACAAGATATCAGGCATTCCTCTCCTTTCTCCTGTCGTCTGGGAATCTGGAACTGTGTGTGAAAAAGAGAGAGTACCGTTTCTTACCGACTTAGGATGAAAGAAACCTGGTAGGTGGAGATAAAAAAAATCATTACCTTCCCCTTAAAAACCCTTACTTCCCCTTCATGGTCCAACAGGAGGATGCACCGATATGGTCCACTAAAAATTCCTGTAAAATACGAAAAGGGGAGAAGCAAGGGTACCTCTGGACCCTTTCTTGGGAATCGTCACATGGGCTCTCCCCTGCTGGCTTGCACAGGCAGCTTTCGAATCCGCTGCTCCCTCCCCGTACGGATGATCTCAGGAACGCCGTTTATGCATTCATATTTCAAGGATTAGACCGGTACCTCTTTCTGGAACCATATGACAACATCAGATATCTGGACATTCTGGAAGTGGCTGCCCTCAATAGCATCGATCCTGAACTGGATTGAGTTTTCACCGACACGCAGCTGTTCGTGGCTCAGGACCTCCTGATGCATCCTGCCAACCCCTCCTTTGTAGGTCCAGCGGACGATCCTTTGATCATTTATCTCAACTGTTAGAGTGACATCTGCATTGGCACTTGGATCCACCATATAGGTGAGGAGAGGCCTTCTATGATTGAGAGCATTATCTGCAGAAGGACGGACAATCTCAGGGGGCACACTGAACTCAAAATGCTCTTCCTGACCTGGGATACGGATACTGAACGTGCCATCTCTTATGACAACATACTCTGCTACTCTGACCATGATGAGCCATTATAAAGCCTAACCCATAAACTTACCTTCTCCACCAGGATACGATCAGCATAGTAGACTGGCTTCAGGTCATTGCACTGCTCATCTGTGGCCGTCAGGATCGAGACAACTGTTGCCTCCATTTCCCTGACATAATCACTGATTATCGATGAAATGCCAGAAAGGAATGCGAGATGGAAGTTCTAATAAAAGAAATCTGGTTCCCATTCCTTCTATCAGAAACCCTGTCAGCGGTTATACACTTGACATGAATAAAGTGAAAGGATTTCTCATGGCTTCTGCCGAGACCTTCAAGGCAAACAAGACGGATTCCCTTGGGAGTGCGTTTCGGTATTACACCTCCTGCTTTTGATATGGGCCATTCTTGCCGCTACTGTCTGGCTGGTGCTGGGATCCGGGAATTTTTTTATGAGGGTGAATGCTTGATTTTACAAATCTGATATACCTGTACCTTGACTCTCGCTCCTTGGGTTTTGCACTGCATTGAAATATCAATGAGCCAGTGGACCTTAGCTTTTATGGTTTAAAAGGAGGATTTTCACTTGATTCACCCATTTCTACAGAGCCGATCCTGATACCTACCAAAAGGGCAGCCGTTTCTTCATGAATTCTTTCACCTTTTTTTTATATACTTGATGAACGAGTAACTCTACTTGATACGTATGACCAATGACACCGCGGTAGAAGACATTAAAATGAGATACGTCATGTTGATTTATATCATTATTATCGTCATTATGGGAATTACTATTATCTCGGTAATCGGGATTACCGGGTATATTCTCATCAAGGATATTGGCATAGAGTCAGCACAACAGTCAATGGTCCCTGACGGATTAATTGCCATCGGTTCAGCAGCGGTCGGTGCCCTGGCTGGATTATTAGTTCCATCGCCACGGAACAGTTAATCATCGATACCGCTCTTTTTTCAAAGGGTTCAGTCCAAAACAACCTTCTTCGTAGTGACATCTCTAGCAGAATGGATGGCCACTCCCCTCTTGAGAAATTCCCTAAAAAAATTTCCCGGCAACGAATATTTTTTATATTGAACGTAATCATTTCTCTGCATGACACGGATTAAAGCTGAGATCATTGGGGATATCTGGATTGACGATGTCTACCAGAGAGGACCTTCGGTCCCACCCATTGGATATTTCATCCCGGATAAGCGGTACTACTTTGTCTATGAGTTTGACGTCCCTGAAAACACTCCATCCTGGGGAACGGAATTTACTACCGATTTCCTTATCAATGGAGTGGTGATCAATAGCCAGGGATGCGTTCCCGGAGCATCGAACGGGAAGAATTACGGGGTCTATTACACCACGTTCAAGGAGGAGGGAGAATACCTCATTGAGATCAGTGGTAAAAACAAGAAGCAGTTGAACGTTGTTGTGAAGAAAAACGCTTGACGATATTCATACTAAAAAGAAAGACGGTAACAGCGGAGTAATCGGAGTTCTGCCTCTCGTATCATGAGTGCACCTGACTCGGGTGCTTCCCCACTATTCAGGACAGAAAAAACCTGATACATCGGCGACCCGGCCTACCTGTCTGGCCCCTATGTTAACAACCCATGCATATCTTTCTCGTTTTTGATAAGTCTAATGAAAATAATCGGCTGATTCCTGGAAAGGTTGATCGGAACGAAAACAGGAAAATACGATATTTCCTGGTATATCGACTATCCTTACCATATCTATATATACCAAGAGATAGGATCAGCCGTTATATGCTTGACATGAATAAAGTGAAAGGATTTCTCATGGCTCCCGCTGAGACGTTCCGGGCGAGCAAGGGCGATTCCCTGGGGAGTGCATTTCGGTATTACACCATACTCCTGGTGATCTGGACCATCCTCGCCGCCATTGTCTGGCTGGTGATGGGATACTTTGCGTTCCAGGACATCATCATCCGTATTGGGAATATGGGATTTTTCGGCAGCCAGCTGGCCGAGGCGCTCAGCAACTTCGGAGCATTTGTCTCAACCTTCCAGCTCTTTACGGTGTATATATTCTTCCTCCTGTCGCTCGTAGGAATATTCTTCTCTGCTTTCATCTGGCATGTCTTTGCCCTTCTCTTCGGGGCGAAAAAAGAATTTACCCAGACTATCAAGACCACGATGTACGCTTCCACCCCCTTCTTCCTTCTGGGGTGGATTCCGTATATCGCCGCCATCGGTGTCATCTGGTACCTGGTGCTCCTTATTATCGGACTTGCCGAGATGCAGGAGATGTCGATGGGCGAGGCAGCTATGACAGTCGTGGTGCCCCTCCTCCTGCTGCTTATCGCGGTGATTATCGGAGGCGGTGTGATCTATACCCTGACGATGGGAATTTTAGGAGTCTTCACATAAGGAACCACATAAAAACGAATTCACTCTGGAAAGTATCCCATCCGGGTTCAGTGAGCCCGGAGGGAATTACTTTATCCTTAATGTTTGACTCGTATTCTGTTTTGAAATCATTGTATATCGATATGTATCGTAAAGAATAAGCGGGCATCAGTCGATCGAATTCTCTATATCGTATTCAGATCGTGTACCCCGGGAATGAATTGTTTACTTTCACCCTCCATTCCCGTAAAGGAATTGAAGCACGAAACACAGGATCACCTGTGGCATTTGATGATACAAAGACCTTCCAGGGGAAGGTCTATTCCGGGATGTCCATCGGTGACCGTCACCTCTGGGAGTACCCCCATGGCCTGTGGCAGGAGCAGAAGGTAGCCCCGGACCGCTGGATCTTCTCCTTCCGATCTGATAAGAAGAGGGTCCGGAAAGCCCCGGAAGGATCAGGAGCCCTCCCCGGGACCGAGTATCACTGGTTCATCCTTGCCCACCAGCGGGTCCGGAAAGTGGATCAGGACACCTACGAGACGATCATGCAGGGCGTGAAGTACAAGATCGCCCACAAGAGGCCATACTGGCGTCACTGGAGCACAGAATACCCGGATAATGAGCCGGAGCGGGAGATCCTGATCCGGATTCTCGAGGTGTACCTGGCAGACCTGAAGGAAGGGACAGGCTGTCAGGGATGTGGAAAACGACCGATACCGTGAGCTCGACACAGCCTTTAAATACTCTGACTGAAGAATCCGTATCAGAAGAGTCCAGGACATGATACCATGATCGAGATCGAGATCGAAGAGTCCCTGAAACTCATCGAACGGTACAAAAAGACACTGGAAACAGTCCAGTCGGAAGACTTCCAAAAAGTGTTAAAGAAGCATCATATGGGCAATATCCCCGAGAGATGTACCTCATCTATCTATTCCAAACTCCTTCACCTGGAAAATGAGATGAGTTACCTGGATTCTATTGTAAAAGGTGCAAAAGACCTCAAATAATAAGGCTTAAAAGGATCTTTGGTGGATGGATATCTTCGTAATCACACGAAGGTAATCCTCCATGATCTCTTCTTCGCATTATGAGTTCTTCGCATTATGAGGTATGCACCTTTTTTCCGGCACTGATGCCTGGTGAGAAACGGTACCGTATTGTATTGGTCCGATATGGCCGCTTCCACCTGAAGTGCTGAAAAAACGCTGCCGAGGCCTCCTGCATGAGGATTGAAATAAATAACATGATTCCTTTGAGGGCCACAAGCATAAAAAGATGAAAATGCCGGAGGCATTTCCATATAAAAATGCGAACCATCCAGGTGATCTCTTCCCATCGGGAAAATACCACTCTTCATCACCTCAATCCTTCCTGTAAAATGACGAACACGGACACGTTCGCCCTCCCGGGTCATATCTTTATAAATCCGGCACCTGATCGGTTATTGACTCATATGGAAGAGATTGCTATTGTGGAAGTACCTGACCAGCAGGTACTCGGGATCACAAAAACCGGGAGTTACACGCTGATCCCACACCTCCTCATGCAGCTTGTCGGGTATATCATGGAAAAGAAGTATCCCTTTGCCGGGATGCCGACATTCCTCTGCCATGAGACCAGCGTGGAATGCGTAAAAGAGGCGAACGAGAAAGGGACGGCAAAAATCGAGGTCGTCTGGCCGGTTGCGGGCACGGTCTCCGGCAGCGGGGATATCAGGGTGTACACCCTCCCCGGGGGGAAGATGGTCCGGACCGTGCACCGAGGACCATACGAGACCTGCGAGCCCACCTACCTCGCCCTCTTTGCATGGATCGAGAACCATCACCTCCAGATCACCGGGCCCATCCGCGAGCTCTACCCCAACGATCCCCGTGAAGTGAAACCCGAAGAGATCCTTACGGAGATTTTGGTACCGGTGCGGTAATCTTCCCTCTTTTCTTTAGTGAAAAAGGGGATTCCCGAGATGAGGTTCAGAGGAGAATCCCGTTGTTCTGAGAGAAACCTAAAACAGCTGAATCCTTTCATCAATCGGAGTGAGAACTCCAACAATGAATATTTTCAGACGTATTTAATGAGAAAGATTGGTGGTAAAAACTAGTAAAAATCCGTATGTTTCAATCGGTGATCCCAATGGATGAAATTTCATTTCAATACTTCTATCATCTCAATGATTGACTACCTCTTCATCGATAGGAGGATGGAGGTTGCACGGTAGATTCCGATCCCTTTTCATCACACTTGTTTTTGTGATTTTTCTTTGTATCGCATCAGGACCAGCATATGCACAGGGAGATCTGGACAACGATGGCATCCCTGACGATGTCGATCCTGAAACCAGGGTAACCCTGAACTCGGTGCTGTCGGCCGGTGAGTATCAGTTCGAGGATCTTATTGTTACCAATGGGTCGATCCTGACGCTTGAATCCAACGTGACCTTTGAGGGATATAAAGGAACATTGATTCATGCGGCGAATATTCGAATTGATACCGGATCAGTGATCTCAGCGGATGCAAAAGGATACATGGACGGGCCCGGGGCCGGTGAAGCCTATTCCGGCGGAGGATACGGCGGACGGGGTGGGGATGCCGGCGGCTACCTGGGGGGAGCCGCGTATGGCTCAGCCCTGCAGCCGACCGACCTTGGCTCCGGGACGATCCCCACCCCCTCGGGATCCCATGGCGGAGGAGCGATCCGGCTTGATGTCACCGATACGTTAACGGCTGATGGGATCATCTCGGCGAACGGCGACAACTACACCGGTCCGGGAGGGAGCGGCGGGAGCATTTACCTGACAGCAGCCCGGTTTGCAGGAAACGGAACCCTGCAGGCCAACGGATGCCCCTCCCAATACGCAGGATACTATGCGAACTATGGCGGAGGGGGAGGAGGCCGGATCGCCGTGTACTACAACAGTTCCACGTTCACCGGCACCAGTGAAGCAAAGGGCGGTTCCGGCTCGAACGGAGCTTCCGGTGATGACGGG
>JAKLGZ010000001.1 GCA_022710385.1 Methanoregula sp. | reverse complement strand
CCTACCGGTTCAGGCTCCACGAGCGATACCGTGATCGTGCCATAGTCAACCCGGTTGTCCAGATACTTGAGACGGCCGTCGATCCTGTCCAGCTCGACCTGCACCCGTTCGATCTGGACCTGGACCTCGAGGATCTCGGAGACATTCTCTGCCTTTTCCATGATCCGGTTGTACTGGACGAGCTGGCTGGCGAGGGCGTTTTTCCGTGCCTGGAGATCGACATATTCCTCGGTAACATCATCCGCACTGAGCGATTCGGATTTGAGTGTCCCGAGCTTCTTAATGTCACTTACCGTCGCATCGAATTCACCCGCAGGGATCCTGATTGTCAGGGATGCATACAGGCGGTTCCCATACTGAGTATTCACCGACATGGATCCGACATACCCCCCATGCAGGGTGGCGATCTGTTTGAGAGGGTCAAGCGTGGAAGAGACGTTCTTGACTTCGAGATTCAGACTGCCGGTCCTGATGATCTTCTGGTCGGCTTCCAGGTCAGCAGCATATCCCGGGGCATATGTAGGAACAATGGTGGGGATCGGATAAGGGACATCCCGCGAGGGGATTCCTGAGCCTGCCGTCGAAGGGGCGAATTGTTCGTCAATCTTCACACTATCTGAGTCCCAGGGCGCTGAAAGGCACCCGGCACAGGCTAAAGCAAACAGGAGAAGGCAGCTCACCAGGAGGATGCGACGAGTCATATCAAGAACATTTTCATAAAAGATAATAAATAATTTGTAAACTGCGACTTTTTTCGCAACCATCCTGGTCAACCCCTGAATCCTGGACGATGCCTGGATAAAGGGGGAACTCTTTGCGGCTGCCGGAATGCAACGATCGATTCTCTGCTCACCATCCCCTGCTCTTCTCCGCGCAATTGCATGCCTCGATGAGGTATGGAACCATATTCACATTTTTTCCCTGGGAAGACACTGTCATCAGGGGATGGACAGAGGAGGAGATCAGGAGAAAAGGATGCCAGGAGAAGGGATTACCAGGAGAAAAGAATGGCGGATTCTGCTTCGTTGCAAACACAGGTCCAGGGGTGCTCATACTCAGTGAATGTTTTATGAGACTCGAAGAAAGAGGACTGGCCTGGATGCTTCTCCCCAGGAAATGAGATGAAAGGAGGGAATTAATCGTTGAAGAAGAGCCACCGCACTTCCTGGATCGACATCCCCTCGTAAATCCCGGGATGGTACAGGGTTTTCATCGCCTCGATGTCGATCGGGGTGAAGTCAGTCGTCGACCGGGTGTTGTAGTAAAAGACACTGTCGGGATAGTTATAGGTCTGGCCCGGGAATCCGAGGTAATAGAGCATCGCCTTCTGCAGGTAATGTTCCCGTTCCGCTTCGGCAAGGTGGGAGTTGAGGTATATTTTCGTGGTGGTTTCGCTCTCCCCATTCGGTAGCTCGGTCACACTTTTATAAATGATATAAAGGGGTTTTCCGGACTCTGGATCGAGCTCTTGGCAGGCAACGAAGCGCTTTTCAAGAGAGTCCAGGGAGTCATCAGGGTAGAAGATAATGGGGCTGCCGCGGCTGTTGAGGGGTTCATCGGTGAATACCTCAATCGGCGTGATGCGGTTGAACTCTCTGGTAAACCGGGAGACAAAATCGAGGTCTGCGGAATTCACCTGACCTTCAACCGAGAAGAAGAGGTGGTTTTCTGATGAGGGAGAGAACATGGTCACCCCGGTATTGTCACAGCCGAATGCAATGTCCATGAAGAGTTCGTAGACGTCGTCCCTGGTGAACTGGGCTGCCTCGGTTATTGTATCGGAAGGTGTTGGCGGTTCAGTTGTGGGAACCGGGCTGCTCTCTGTTGTCGGAACGGTGACAGGAGAATTCTCTGGGGTTGTCTCTGGGGTGATACACCCTGCTGTCAGGATACATGAAATGGCAATGAACAGCAAAAAAAAGTTCATCCTTGATGTCATGAATAAAGGTATTCTCATCCCAATAAATAGATGCCCGCCATGGATCCTCTCGGAAAAGAGGATGGTGATGCGGGACGCAGGAGCGATCTACCCCTGTATAGCAGGGAGAGGGTTTCATCCCATAATGGGGCTTTCCGTTTTTTCCAATGAAACGCACTTCGTAATTTTCATAATTTATGCCCGTATCCCGAAATCGGGGCTCATAGGAGGTTTATATGAAAATGCCTCCGGCATTTCCATCTTTTATGCTTGTGGCCCTCAAAGGAATCGTGTTATTTTTATCAGGGGAAGCAGCTTGTTGCAGATGCCGGCACTATCACCCCTTTGTGGAGGAAACCAGGAGTTGCCCGCCAGAGAAAAGAATAAGAGACCCTACATTAAGCAGGTCTCCTGCCGGATTGCTCGTTCCATGACGGGAAGATCTGCTCGAAAAAAAAATAATGGGTGAGTATTGCACCGAACAAAGGTGCCGGGACGGACTGGCGGAAAGGTCTGACCCTGAGATTCCAAAGTGCTTATCCTTGTTTGCCACCCAGCTGATCGCATGGATCCGGTCATTGCTGCAATACGAAAAGAACTCGAAGAGAAGGCTGATCCGGCGATCAGGGAGTCATCCAAGCGTTTCTTCAAGGAGGAGATCTCCTGTTACGGATTGAAGACCGCGGATGTCACGGCAATTGCAAAGAGATACTGGAAAGAGGTCCGTTCACGTGAGAAATGGGACATCTTTGCCCTTTGTGAAGAACTGTATGGTTCCGGGTACCTGGAGGAGGCGTTTATCGTCTCCAGCTGGATCCCTTCGCTCTCAGACCGGTTCGAACCCCAAGACCTGATGGTATTCGAGCGCTGGATCGACCGCTGGATCACCAACTGGGCTGCCTGCGATGGATTCTGCAATCATGCGGTCGGCGATTTTATTACAAAATACCCTGACCAGATCGGCGTATTGAAACGCTGGGCGATCTCCCCGAACAGGTGGATGCGAAGAGCTGCGTGCGTCTCGCTGATCATACCAGTAAAACACGGGGAGTACCTTTCCGAGGTATTTGAACTCGCCGACCTGGTGCTGACCGATCCGGATGATATGGTTCAGAAGGGATACGGCTGGCTCCTGAAGGAAGCCAGCCGGAAGCATACTCATGAAGTGTTTACTTATGTAATGAAGAAGAAGTCAGTGATGCCCCGGACGGCATTGCGGTATGCAATCGAGCTGATGCCAAAAGAGCTCAGGTCGGAAGCGATGAAGAAACAGTAACTGAGCCGGAACACTCGCTATCCGGTTGGCACTCCCAACTCTCGCCATAGACTTACCTCACGGGAATGCAAAACGGTTATTCCAGATTCTTTCAAAATCGGATCGTAGTTGATTCTGCTGGACCAAACACCTCTATACAGCGAGAATATTTAGAGGGATACTATCTGCCTATGTGAGTGAAGGTCTTTAACGGTTTTGACAATAAAAAAAAGTGGTTAGGGTTTTACCCCGAACATATCTTCATATGCTTTTGAATAGTCAGTCCACTTGAAGGGGGTGCTTGAGGGCGCATCCCCGAACATTTCTTCATACCCTTTCGAGTAGTCGGTCCAGGAGTAGGGCTTGAGGGCTGGAGGGTTATCAAACATGTTCTCATAGGTGGATTTATAAGCCGTCCAGGAATAGGGAGAGCCTGCAGGGGCTGCACCAAAAAATTCATTATACGTTGCCTTATAGGCGGTCCATGTGTAAGCACTGCCCGTAGGGGCTTTTCCAAACATTTCCTTGTAGGTATTTTTATACGTCGTCCAGGAATAAGGCGTGGCGGCCATTGCAAGGCCAGGCACTACTATCATAGCCAAGATCAGGATGATGGCAAACATTTGCAGTTTCTTCATACGAATCCCTTTTTTAATTTCATTCTTCTTGTAATCCTATAAAATACTTCCCAGTCAGCGAGATTACGATATGAAAAAAATGCGCTGGGACGGAATCGGGGTACCATGATTTCAGGAAATGCTAGAGATAGTGTTGAACAGAACTATCAAAGAGAGAAAAAGAGAGAACAATGGATCGCCACTATTTCGCTTCAGGTGGAGTCCCTGCCTGCTCTTTCTGGTAGGAGTAGTAGCCATATGCTGCAAGGCCGATAATCACCAGTGCAAGTGCTATCATCCATGCCTGGGGATACCGATCCCAGAATGACTGGCCGGTTGTCGGGGTAACAGGCGGAATTGAGGTGGTTTCCAGCGTGGTGACGGTAAGTGTCGGGGTTACGTCCGGTGTCAAATTCGCTCCTGATCCTGAACCACCACTGCTGACGAAGATCGTTTTGCCTGCCTGGGGTATCGTTGCGGTTGTGGTAACGGTCGGCGTCGGAGTACCGCCATCGCCACCACCACCACCACCACCGCCTCCGCCGCTGGAGGTCTGCCGGAAGCTCGCGGAGATAGTATGGTTTGCAGAGACCTCGGTGAAAGTATACGTAGGGATTACTCCTTTCGATACGCCGTCGACCACCACATTCTGTATCGCATATCCTGAAAACGGCGTGATGGTGAATGTCATATTGGCACCGGCATTGACCGAAACAAGCCCACCTGGGACGATGGTTCCGCCATTCCCGGCAGTTGCATTGATGACGTAGAACTCTCCCGGTTCAGTGACTCGCAGATTGAGCTCGGTCAGGGCTCCTGAGCTGAAAGGATAGGTCGGTTGCCATGATCCTCCGGCATTTACATCATAGCATTCTGCCTGATGACCGTTGACAGAGAATGAGATCGCCGCTCCGTTCGGAATGGATCCCTGCACGATGAGCTTATCCCCAAGGGGGCTTACATTGCCATAGTACCCTGCAGTTGCAGTCGCAAGGGACCCACCGCCGCCCCCAACGGATGCCATGATTACGGTCCCCGGAGCCGCCGGCTCCCCAAGGAAGGTCAGGGTACCATAGAACAGGTGGGGCAGCATCGGTGCACTTGTCGGCCCGGTCGTTGGAACGGTGGTTGGCGCTGTGGTCGGGGATGTGGTCGGGAGGGTACTTGGGGTGGTAACGGGAACTGTAGTTGGGATGCTTGTCGGCATGGTAGTCGGCTCGCAGTTTGGCCAGCAGTTCGGTAACGTGGTAGGTGAACCAGTGGGGATGCCGGTCGGTTCAGTGGTAGGAAATGAGCCTGGACACACCCCATCCGGACAGGGGGTTGGCGTGGGGGTAGGAGTTATAGTGGGTATCGCAGTCGTCACATACGGAGTAGGAGGCGTTGTGATTGCCGTCACAGGGACGGGAGCTTCGATATCAATGGACCATGGACCCGAAGCGGTAACCACGATTGAATAATCCCCGGGATCAAGGTCTACCTTCACCTGGCCCTTGAACGAACCGGCTTCGAGAGCGAGGTATTCGAGGGGAATTCCCTGGTCATCTTCAAGGGTCACCACGAAGGGGGAAGAGCCGGTATAGTGCATGGTGATAGTATGGAGACCTGCATCAGAGACAGAGAAAAATACAAGGTCATCGGAATTCCCGCTCACATCGAAAGCCGATACCGGCAGGATCACCATCGCTGCCGCTATCAGGGCCAGGAAGAGTGCAGGGAGAGGACACTTCATCATATTCATCCCTGAAGATGTAATCATTCAGATGTTGAAATATATTTTGGATGGAGTTGTTTCAATACAAACCTCATGCGATAGCCTTCTTGCGCATGGGGAGTGAAAAACAAAGGTTGGTTCAGGATTGTTCACGCCATCATTTCACAGGGGGATAGTAATGCCTGATGAAGTCTTCACTTGATACGATAACATGCATACTCGCGATTAATATATAGAAAAATTACGATATCTTTGATTATTCGTGGATTTTGTGAATTATGGAGCCTAATGACCCGGTATACTGGAAACAGAGGGCAATGGACTGTTATAACGATGACAAGATCGAAGAGGCACGAGAGTGCTGGATTAATGCTCTGGATCTTGATCCTGATGACATCGTGGTATGGAAATTGCTCAGGAATGCATCACAGGATGCAGGGGATGTGAATGGCGCTGAGTTCTGCAGTGAAAAAATCAGGGAACTGGTGAAGAAAAACGCTGCAGAACCGGATTCGATACCCATACCCCCTGTCCCAAAGGATGATGACCGCATCCTTCAAAGGGTATCTGAATCGCTCGGTCCATTACCCGTTGAGCGGAAATCCCCCAGACACGGCCTGGAATGGATCGCTATGTTCATCACCGGGGTGACCCAGATCGAGAACCACCAGAAATACAAGGGGATATTCCTCATAGCCGGGGTTATCGGCTTTGTTGCACTCAGTCTCCTCACCCAGGATATCTCAGCATCGATCATGACGGGGTTTCTCTATGCCTTTGGGGTCATTGACAGCTATACCATACTTGCCGGCAAGAATGGAACAAGAGAGTTGGGATCGGTGCAATCTGCGGACTGGTAGAGCATCGGCTGATCCCTCTGCTCTGCTCCCCTGACAGATGGATCAATGCAGTTCAGAACGGCCTGATATCAGAAGTGCTTTTGAGGGAACGATTATCCCTGACAGTAAAAAATAGGTAATCAGTAGTTCTTCTTTTTGTACTTCTTCCCGGCAAAGAACGCCTTATCAATCTGATTGCCAATACCATAGTACGCATACTGGGCATAGATGACAGGACGGATCTTGTCGATGTTCAGCTTCCCTTCAGTCACGCAGGACTTGTCAGCATGGATCTCCACGACTTCGCCGATATACAGCGCATGGCTTCCGCAATCGACCGATCGAAACACCCTGCACTCGATATTGACCGGGCACTCCTCTGCAAGGGGTGCGGTCTTCAGTTCCCCGTAAAATGAGTGGAACACGGTGGACTTGTCCTCGTTATTTCCTGAAACAAGCCCGCAGTGGTCGGTCTCCACCACCTGGTGCACGGAAGGCACATTCAGACTGAATGTCTGGTTCTCTTCAATCCCTCGTGCAGTGAAGCGACCCTTGTTGACCGCGACGCAGACCATCGGGGGCGCCATGCAGGCAACTGTTGCCCATGCAGCGGTCATGTAGTTTGGTTTCCCTTTCACCGTTGCACCGACAAGCAGGGTGGGCATCACACTCATGTATGGCATCGGGCCGAGCGCTACTTTCTCCATGATTCCTCTTCGCATACCTGTTATGGAAAGAACGGCTTAAAAGTATTTTTCAGAAACGGTGATTGGTTTTCTTTCTCTTCATCAGGCCGCAGTTTCCTGTTCACTCGTCATCAATAATGAGTAAAGCGGGAATCAGGGGTTTCAAAACCAAGACTGGGCAGAGCATCTGATGGAAGACCTGTGATTTGAGACCGTATCTCGTTACAATGGTGATGAGTGGGGCTTTTACCGTCAATATCGATTATGGCATCTTCCAGGTCAGACAGGGCGAGGGCAGGATAGATTACCTTGAAAACAGAGATGATCAAAGAATAACCATTCTGGTGAAAACCAATGAGCGAGGAACTCGAGAAAGTGATCATCATTCTCCTCCTTTTCAGCTTTATCGTTCTTTTCGCCATGTTTGCCACATTTATGTATGGATTATTCATCACCACCTAACCCGGGCTGTCCGCTCGCCTGGACCGATAAAGATTCTTCCCGCGAAAAAGAACATGATGTACCTGCAGTCGTTGGTTCCCCTCCCCCTACCTCTGGGAGAAAGGACGTGCAGACGATAAACCCTCCGCCGTGCATCAAGGCGGTGACACCCCAGAGCCTGATTGTTCCCGAAGTGAATGAACGCGCGGGAGAGAATATGTTTTTTTCAAGGAACTCAAGCCGGGTATCCGATTGTCATAAGAGCAAAGCTAAAATATTTGAAAAAATCAATCTCAATCGTCCACCTGTTTCGCCACCTTAACAAAACAGTGCTGGATAGGAGCAGTGGGATCCTGTAATGAGATCCCATGCTGCTCCTTTTCCTTCGATCCCTCTTTTGCGTCGACCAATGTCAGGAGAAGACAATTCCAGACCTTTCTGGTGCCCACCCACCACTCACCCATCGCCCTCCTACAGAGGATACTCTTCGATCCCATGTCATCCTTCATAAGAACCACGGGGTGGATTATTCCTGTCATCGAAGAACAGTCAGTACAGAGCCGTCCTGATTTGGGAACGGAGAGTACCCAGACCGAGCGTGAGGTCACTACCGGGGATCGTTACGCCAGAGCGCTACGGTAGCATCGCCACCATACTCATACTGCCTACCTGTTCCTTTGGGGGAGTACCGTGACCGCACACAACCCGGACCTGATGGATCAGACCTGCCGCGCCCGAAAGCACCCCGGGGATAACAGCAGATGGATCCTCTTCAGCAATGCATAAGAAGACTTTCACCCTGCACATGGTGATCCCTGATACGCCTCCTGGTATCTGCTCTGATCATATGATCACTGCAGCCGATATCAGGACCATGGCAGATCGGTGGATGAGAGCCAGCCGGCCATTGAAGATTCAGGACCAGAGATACGGCCATCGGCTTGTACAGATGCTCGCGGAATACAATGGTGAGGAGATTAAGCGGTTTGATGACCCGCTTGAGGCAGCAGCATTTATCGTGCTTGTCAGGATGGTGAAAGAACTTGATCTCGTGGACTACTGATAGAGGGGGGAGCGGGTTTCTGGAGAACTGTCACTTTTGATCTCTGCCGGGAAGGCTTATGCAGAAGTTGCTGCTGATACAATGCACCATTCCTTCCGGTATGTGAGGGGATCAGTGCCTTCTCTCATGGTCTCTGCATCTCCTGGGTGAGAAAGAGATATCCCGGATCATCCCCCAAAGGCCCGCTCCTTCATTTTTATTATGAACGGACCATATCTTGTCCCCTGAAGCGCAATCATGGGGTGCCTGCATGCCACCGATAGAGAACACTATTGTTGATAGGGACATAATGTTCATAGTACATGAAACGACTTGGGCACCTGGCGATCGTTGCTCATGACATGGGGCTCATCTTCGAGTTCCTCGCCCTGGTCACCCTGGTCCCGTTCATCGTCCTCATCATCTACCGTGAGTGGGAGATGATCCTCCCGATGGGCACGGTCCCGTTTCTCTTTCTCGCATCCGGGTTTCTCATCTCCAAGGTGCCGAGAAAGCCTTATATTCCCTCCCTCTCTGTTGCACTTGTCGCGGTTGCCCTGACCTGGCTTGCCGCGGCTGTTATCGGTGCTGTTCCCTTTGTGCTCGCCCTGGAGGTACCATGGACAGACGGTATCTTCGAATCCATGTCAGGCTGGACCGATACGGGGATCACGGTCATGAGCTCGATAGACACCATGCCGAAAACTCTTATCTTCTGGCGATCATTCACGCAATGGTTGGGTGGGATTGGGGTGATCGCATTCGGGATTGCCATGCTTGACCGGTCTGGTCTCTCGCAGTCCCAGCTCTACCGTTCGGAGGGGAGATCCGAAGACCTGATGCCAAACGTTGTCTCCACCGGGAGAAGGATCTGGCTGATATATGTCACCCTGACCCTCCTTTCAACAGGGCTCATCCTCCTGTCAGACATTCACCTCTGGGATGCCGTGAACCTGGCAATGGTTGGGATCTCTACCGGGGGTTTTACCCCGCACGAAGCCGGAATGTCCTATTATAACAATCCTTCCCTCGAATTTCTCCTGATCCCGGTGATGATTGCAGGAGCGCTTCCTTTCAAGATGTATTTCCTGATGTACCGGGGAAAAGCAAGAGAAATATTCAAAAATTCAGTCGTCCGGCTGATACTAGTCCTCTCTTTTGCTGGTTCAGCAATCGTCGTCCTCAATCTGTACATTCTCCACACTATCTCCCTTTTTGATGCAGTCAGGATGGGGACGTTCTGCACAGTATCCGGATTAACCACCACCGGATTTCAGAACTCATCCCTCCTCTGGCTCCCCCTCCCTCTGCTGGTTATCATGCTCCTGATGCTGATAGGAGGTGCCTCAGGGAGTACGGCAGGAGGCATTAAGGCCAACCGTATTATTCTCGGCTATGAAGGCCTGGTCTGGTGGTTCAAACGCCTGTTTGTCAGGGGAAGCGTGATGGTTCCCTTCAAACATGAAGGAAGAAATATTCCCGCAAAAATTTCTGAACTCGAACTGTCGAAGAATATGCTGATCATCAGCCTGTACCTTCTGACCGTGATCGTGGCAGTCATCCTCGCTCTCCATCTTGCTCCAACTCAGTTCGAGGTGTACCAGGTTACCTTCGAGGTCATCTCCGCTGTCGCCAACAATGGCATGAGTTTTGGGTACCTGACCGCTGCAAGCCCGGTAACGGTCAAGTGGCTCTTTATCCTGGTGATGTGGATCGGCAGGCTGGAGATTCTCCCGGTGCTCATCCTGATCGGGGGGCTTGTCCGGGGATTTGATTTGCGTTAAAACAACAGTCCGTTCCCCAATCCTTATGAATCACGCTTCCCTTGCCTTCACCTCTCACGGCAAAACGCTCTCAGTGAGGGAAGAGAGGAGTCAGAAGGGGATATAATACCAGATTGTGTGTGAATTCATTCTCTCTTGGTGCAACAAAACAGAATGCTCACGAATCTATGTGAGAGTTCCAGGAATTACCATCTTTTTTTACGGGGAATCAAGCATTGCAATCCTCACCATTTATATTCAACAATCGGATAGTAAAGGATAGGAAGAGATTTCGTAAGAGATAGGGGGCATAGAATACATGGCAGGTACCCGCAGTAATCCGGATCTCCCTGGGCAGTTCATTCTTGATACGACCATCAAGAACATCCCAGAAACGTGGATTTCGGAAAGAATCGGAGACTGGTTCTTGGGGAGTCACCCTACACTCCCGGTTATCAGGCTCTTTGATGAGAACAACCGAGCCACAGGCTGGCTTTTAGGATATGCTATTGACGAGCATGGCAGGCTTTTACAAGATAATGATACCCTACGTGTGAACGGTCTTATTGACGGACGGGAATCCGCTGAAGAAGAATTCACCTACCGCTTTGGGGGGAGGTTCCTCACCGTATTTGCGGGAACCCGATGGCCCCGGGTCTATCTCGATCCCTGCGGTTCTTTGTCGGCCGTTTACTATCCTCATGGAAAAATCATTGCCTCGACAACGAACCTGATCCCTTACGACAATCTGACTAACGACCGGATTGACCTTGCCGGAGAACTTGGGATCCCCCATACCAATGCCATGTATCCTCTCGATCTCACACCGCGATATCATATCTTCCGCCTTCTGCCAAACCATTACCTGGATCTTTCCACCTGGCAGAGCGTCCGTCATTGGCCGATTGGGCCGATACAGAACACGATGGGGGTTGAAGAGGCTATCAAGATCATTTCGGCTGTTGGCAGGAGGAATATTGCAGCCGTCATAAAATCGACTCCAACGTATCTCTGCCTCACGGGGGGGGAGGACTCGCGGATGTTGCTCGCTTGTGCCAGGGACGTGGCAAACCGGCTGGAACTGCTCACCTTCTCTCTGGCTGATGATGAGGTTACCGCCGTCGACATCGCAATCGCCAGACAGATTGGAAAGCGATGTCACATACCTCATTCTGTACTCCCTCCTCTGGAACCAAAACCGGAGGATATGGAAGAGTGGATGAACAGAATCGGGTTCAGCACCGGGGAAGTCCGCGGGTGGCAGGGATACACGATGTTCAGGCAGGCTAATCCGGTGTATGCCCGCCTCTATGGGGTTGCAGGAGGACTGGGCCGGGCTTACTGGAGTCGCGAGTATGCCATGACAGACACAGTGAGTCCTGAACGGTTGCTTGATTACTGCAGGGCACCATATACCAGAGAAGCCCTCGAGGCTGCCAGGCAATGGCTGGATACGGTCCCCTTCACCAATGCATCCCCCATCATGGATCTCTTCATGCTGGAGCAGCGGATCGGTTGCTGGGCAGGAATCTGGCCATATGCTTACGGCGACAACCCGGGCTTTACGCTGTTCCCGATGTGCCACCGGGAAGTAATTACCGCAATGCTCTCCCTGCCAACCGGATATCGGCGTTCAGGAAGCCTCATGCGGGATATCATCCAGCAGGAATGGCCTGAACTGCTCGAATGGCCCTTCAACACGCCGATCGGATCCCTGAAAATTACTCTTCCAATCCGCAGACTACTAAGGAATCTCGGCAGGGCATTTCGCAACCCGGATTTGGCGGTAGAGGGAATCCGGAATCAGTTCCCTCGAAGGTCATAATGACCAATGAGAGAATAGTCGTTTTTTTTAGGAGGATAAAATATCCCAGATCGAGTTCGAATTTAAAAATAGTATTATGAGTGTCTGAATGGAAAAGTCCCCTGATGAATTCATCACTCATTTTTTTTCACACCCCACAAAAAACCCCCTCCAATATCCATATGGCTTGCATTAAAAAAAGGGATGAACTGGCACGATCTATTTCTGAGTCATATCAGCGAATCAAAAAATCGTATTCGGATGGCCCATACATAAAAATCCTGATTTTTCTGACGCTTATTGGTCTCCTGTTGCGATTATATCACATGGGAGACGTCTCGCTCTGGCTGGATGAAGTGACAGCCCTCCATCGTTCGCAACAATCTTTCCTCGAGATATGGACAAATCCATCCGGCGATATCAACCCTCCACTCTTTTTCTGGATTGAACATCTGATGCTCTCCCTTGGAAGCAGCGAATTTGTATTGCGGCTTGCCCCGGCACTCATCGGGACGCTCACCATCCCCGTGATGTATGGGATAGGAACGGAGTTCTATGATCGGAATATAGGGGTGATCAGTGCCGCGCTGCTTACCTTTTCAACATTTCATCTCTGGTATTCCCAGGAGGCACGACCTTACGCCCTGCTATTATTTCTCCTCCTGATTGCATTGTTTTTCTTTCTCAGGGCACTTCGTACTGACCGTACGTTATACTGGATTTTTTCGGGCCTTTTTTTAGGTCTGGCATGCTGGACACATAACGCTGCAATCGTGGGGATTCCAATATTCGTGGTCTGGTTACTCATCTCCCGTTTCAGGCTGCCTCTTTCCGAATCGATCGGGAAACCGCTGGTAGTGACATTCGCGACATTTCTGCTCGTGGTCTCTCCGTTTATTCCGTACTTATTCGGGTCATATTCCGGGAAAATAAACGAACCACTCACCTGGGGTATTCGCGGACCGGAGCTGATCAAGGCTATGGGTATACAATATTTTGGGGGAATTGGAACAGGCCACCTTATCACGGTGTACCTTTTCGCCGTACTCTTTCTCCTCGGCCTCATTCAACTATTCAGAACAGACGTGAGAAAATTTTTACTCCTCGTGATTGCCATACTCATCCCATTGACTTCAGCATGGGTGTTATCTTATACGATGCCCACCGATCCACGCTATTTTATCATCCTGATTGCGTTCATCTTTATCGGAATCGCATTTGTCTTTCTCCCTTTCAGAACATGGTTCAGTCCAACCCGTTTTCTCGGAATTGCGATCATCGTTATTGCCCTTCTTTGTGTCCCTTCACTCCATTCCTATTATTCTCTTGATGCAAAATGGGAGGATTGGAAGGGGATAACGCGGGAGATACAGGATCTGACGGGTGAAGGTGACCTCATCATTATTATACCGACCTGGTCTACTCCCTCGTTCAGGTATTACGATTCCCATATCATCCATAATCTATCGGTGTATAACGCGGAATCCGCTGATCAGCTCGGTCCAATTGTTGCAGCACATCAGGGGGAGACCATATATTTCATCTGCTCGGAAAATATCATCGAACCATATCGATGGATTGCAGGAAATGCCACGCTTGTGAAAGAATTCGGCGAACACCATATTTACAAATTCAATACCGGACCCCTCATTCCTTCCCATACTTCTGATAACGAGACCAGCACATCATCGTTAAACAACAGTAATAATTCTACCATAACGGTGGTTGATCCAAACGGGGGTGAGAACTGGTTTCAAGGTTCTCACCACACCATCAGCTGGAGATATTCCGGTAATCCCGGATCTGCGGTAAGAATTGAATTGCTTGAGCGATCAGTAGTCTACGGTGTAGTCACCCACAACACATCAGTCGGATCTGATGGAACCGGTACGTTCAGTGTGATTGTTCCCAAAACGATGCGTTTGGGAACTGATTATAAAATACAGGTTATCAGCATCGATAATCCCACGTATTCTGATATGAGCAACAGGACTTTTAATATCAGTGCCGGGTGATTTTAAAATGAAGAGGACAACGGATTTTTTTATTGAATCTTCTACCTCCTCATTAAGGTGTTACCATGGAAATGTATAGATCGGAAGGTCAGATATGAAGAGATATGTACGGGAGTTAGTTATAGGAACTCCTCTTGAACCTTTTGCAAGAAAGGTACATGACTTCTTTTTTCGATCTCATGAGCCATTGAATAAGGATCTCAGTTTGGATCTCGAATATAATACTCAAACCTTCCACGTCATGAAAAAAGTTCTTGAACCGGACTCCAATTGCATAGACGTTGGTTGTCATCAGGGAGTCATTCTCACCGAAATGTTAAAACTGGCCCCCAATGGAACACACTTTGCCTTCGAACCACTTCCGGATTTGTATCAGGAATTGAAAGTATCATTTGGGAACTATCCGAATGTACGAATCTACGATTCCGCTTTAAGCGATCATGAGGGAATGACTTCGTTCAAACATGTGACGAGCAATCCGGGATACAGTGGTTTCCGGATAAGAGAATATGAAAAGCGTTCCGAAACTATTGAGGAGATAACCGTCCGGACCAATGTCCTCGATAGTATTATTCCAGAAGACACCCTGATTCATCTCATTAAAGTAGACGTTGAGGGTGCCGAACTGGAAGTGTTCAGGGGTTCAGTCAATACCATCAAAAGAAACCGACCGGTCATCATTTTTGAACACGGACTTGGAGCTGCAGATTATTATGGAACCACTCCTGAAGAGGTATATGATCTTCTTTCGGGCCAGTGTAATCTGAGATTATTTCTGATGAAAGACTGGCTGAAGACGAATGGGCAGGCTTCCCTGGACAGAACGGATTTTTGTCAGGAATTTTACACCCATACTAATTTTTATTTCATGGCTGCCCGGTGATATGAGATTTATTCCATTTTATTCCTGCATTCTTGATGATTCCCGGTTCGAGCATTCTCACTCCGTATCGTAAATTATCACAAGGATAAAGATCACCAGGTTTTAAATCCCGACTCAAATCCTGCCAACACCCCCTCCCTGGATGTTCCCGCGACTGTTGTGGTCTCATAATGACGGCAAATAACAGTACCGGACTGATGGGAAACGAGCAAAGGATATATTGCCATTCTATTACGATATTAGGCTGGTAGAATGGTGAACTGGAAAAATCTGCCATCCGTTTCCAAAACCTCAATTATTTGGATTTTTATCCTTCTTTTACTGTGTGTACTCTACCTGAACTTTACCCTTGATCTCACCAATGGCGTCCGGCTGGATGTACCTTTTACCTATGAAGGCGACGGCCTGGAATATAACCTCCTGACAAAGACCGTTATCGAGACCGGATGGTGGCTCGAAAATCCGATGGTCGGAGTACCAGGCCGGCTCGAGATGTACGATTATCCCATCGGAAATAATCTTGATCTCCTGATAATGAAGTTACTCAGTCTCTTTTCAGACAATTATGCCGTGGTGATGAACACCTATTACATCCTCGGATTTTTCCTGACCGCTCTCTGCTCATTGTATGTCTTCCGACAGGTCCGGATAACCTATCCGATTGCAGTCTTTGGCAGTATCCTCTTCGCATTTTTATTCTTTCACGTTACCCGGATCAACCATTTTAATCTGACCGCCTATTACATGGTTCCCCTTATGGTCCTCGTCATCCTCTGGATCTGCCAGGGGGAACCCGTGTTTTTAAAGAGGGAAGGATCCGATGCACGGTTTCACATTGTAGTGACGCAAAAAGGAATAATTGCTGCAATTATTCTGCTCATCACCTCAACCCACACGTATTATGGCTATTTTGGTCTTCTCTTCGTTGTGGTTGCCACACTCTGGTCTGCTTCACGGTCGTTTGATCTGATCCCGTTATTAAACGGTGTGATCTCAGGGATACTTCTGGCCATCTTTGCACTGCTGAACAAACTCCCATCCCTGCTGTATGAACTCCGTTACGGATCATCACTGCTGATCAGCTCGCGGGCACCGTTCGAGGCGGAAGAATGGGGGATGAAGCTCATCCAGCTCTTCCTTCCTGCGCCCGGACATCGCATCCCGTTTTTTGCTGAAATCGCCCGAAAATACACCGTTTCGAGGCCCCTGGTGAATGAAAATGTGAGCGCCACTCTTGGTATTATCGGGAGCATCGGACTGGTTCTTCTGCTCGGATGGATCTTTCTTCGGGAATGGCAACCGATGCAGAGAAAGGTAGGAGATCGGAGTGAGGTGATGGATCATCTGTCCCTTCTTACCATATCAGGGATTCTTATCGGAACAATCGGGGGTATCTCAGCGATCATAGCCCTGCTGTTTCCTGCCATTCATTCGTATAACCGGATCAGTATATATCTCGGTTTTTTCGCCATCCTTGCGGTCCTGATGATGCTCCAGATTATTTTCGAACAATACCGACAAAAACCATATTTCTGCCCTGCCTTTGTACTAATCCTTCTGATTATTCTCACCATGGGGGTGTATGATCAGGTACCGGCCTGGTGTTCATTCAATTCCTGGTCTGACAAGGAGCGGGAGCAGGAGTTCCTTGATCATGAGGTCTATTTCTCCCAGATTGATGAGATGATGCCTTCAGGATCCACGATATTTATACTACCAGATATTGGAGGATTCCCGCAATCATCTCCTCCTGGCAGGATACTCCCCCTTGACAGTGTGAAACCGTACCTCCACACCCATGGGGTACAATGGAGTTATCCGACCATGAAAGGACGATTCTGGGACAATTGGCAGGTAGTCGTCGCCACCTCTGAGCCTGCAGAAGTGCTGGACCATCTGTATCACTCAGGTTTTACAGGCCTTCTGATCGACAGATATGGCTACAGTGACGAAGGGGAAGAGATCGTTGAGATCTACCGTAATCTGACCGGCGCAGAGGCGTTCATGAGTAACGATGGAAGATATGCATTCCTTGATCTGACTGGATATATGAACAGGAAGAAAGCAGGGATGACCACACAGCAGTATGAGGAAGAACGTTTCAACTACATCGGGATGATGAAGGCAAAGCCTGAGCTGCAAGATCCACAGTATGGATCCCGAGTTAGGGAGAATCTGACCAGTTCAGGCTATTCGGCATATCTGAATAACACTGATACGGTATCCTCGAACAGTTCAGTTATTACCGTAATGTCTCCCAACGGCGGAGAGGTCTGGCAACCGGGTTCTGCACAAACGATCGAATGGAATTATACCGGTTATCCGGGGGCAACAGTGCAGATCGAGGCACTCCGGTCGGAATCAGTGCTGGCGACCATCGCCTCAAGGCATCCAATCGGAACAGATGGCACCGGAACATTCAGCCTGTCACTCCCCTCCAACACGCCTTCGGGAAGTGATTTCCGCATTCGAATATCCAGTACAAGATATCCCGCCTGCAGCGATACCAGCGACGGACCTTTCATCGTGACCATGGGATAAACTTACACAATGTGGGGATAAAAAATACAGTGAAATCCTTTTCAATGACGGAACAGGGACTTATCTGCCTTTCTTGAGGATTTTATTTCTATACTCCGTCAGACTTCCTAGATTCACAATCCTTTCTGTGAATATTTCATCTTTGAGGAGATCGAGAAATTCCTGGTGCCTTGGATGGTTGGGGAAATGGACGCACCGGCTATGATATTCCTTTTCAGAAAACGTTCCCCAGTCGCAAAGCAGACTGAACATCACCCGATCGAATCCGAACCTTTTTCCCAGCCTGACAAAATCAGGCATCTCCCGGAAGTTATTCTCCTGGACTACCATGCTGATTACCACCCAGGTGAGAGATCCATTTTTTCTGAGCTGGCTGATGAATTCCAGGTTTTGCAGCAACTTTTCAAAGCTCCCACCTCGCCTGTTTATTTCATAGGTCCCGGGAGTTGCTGCATCAATCGATATCTGTGCCCGGTTGACGAGAGGCCTGATCTCTTCAGGGATGGTGCTCCATAACCGAGGGGTCCAGAGCTGTCCATTCGTATGGAGTTGAATCCTTTTCAGGTTCGGCATCTCCTCCCGTTTCATGGTCTGCAACCACTTCCTGAAATAGGGGCTGCCAAAAGGATCTCCCGATCCGGTTATGTTCAGGAGATAGGCATCTTTCAAGGCCTGATCCCTGATTTTCTTCTGGATATCCAGAATCTGCTTTTCCTTGTCGGTCTGGACAATAATGTTCTGACGACAGGATGGGCAGGACAGGTTGCATGATCTATCATACGAGCAATTGATTGCCAGGGGACCGAATGGCAGATGAGTGACCTTGTTTTTTATCACTTCCCGGATATTGTCGTATTCCACATCTCTCAATTTCTTTACCGGTCCAACCCTGGACTGAAAATAACCGCACTTATTGAGGTTGCAATACCTGAAGGATCCATCGATAATCGATAGCCTGATCTCCTGTGCCTTCTCTCCGTTCCAGATCTCTTCTACCGATGAAGATTGCAAATCTCCAATAGGTATTCCAAGCCAGGCAGGGCAGCATACAGAGACAATTCCCTCAGGACCCACATCGAACCAAACGAACGGATTGAGGCAGATTATTTTCTCATCATTTTGCATGGATCCACCATTATCCCAGTTCCATGATTTTACCTAGTAATCAAAGTGTACTCAGTCACAATCATTTTGTAATAAGTATATCTTTTAATATAATTTGGATGCTCCCACAGTAACGTCGTCTAATAGCGGTGAGAACTGGAAGCCAGGATCTTTGCACCCAATAAGGTGGACCTATAGTGGTAATCCAGGTTCAGCGGTGAAAATTGAAGCGTTAAGAGGCGAGACAGTCTCTGTGTAGTGGTCACATCTAGTACTCCCATAGGAACCGGTGGCTCAGGCACATATAGTCTGACATTCCCGTACAACACTCCCCTGGGATTGATTACCGAATCAGGGTCACAAGTACAAGTTACCCAGGCTGTACAGATACAAGCAATGAATATTTCACAATAAACAATGGATGATTATTACCGAATCCCGAGAGTAAGCCTTCCGGAAATCTGGAGGGGATCTCTCTTTTTCAAATCTCGAAAACGCAATCGCCATCAAATTACCATCATTTTTCGCATTCCAAGGATTTGACAACAACCAAGTAGGAGGAGAGAAATGGAAAGAGATCAGGCAAGACTATTCTGCAAAAAACAGATGAACAGATTCAAGGAGGATCAGAACCTCACACGGGGTGCTTCCCGTTCCCGCATATTATACTCCATCGTCCAGAAATATGCCTCCCCGTGGGCTACTCTGAACATGGCAACCTTGGCATCCTTCGGCCCTGCTTTCACCAGGTCTTTCACCCACCGCCGGTCCCGGTAGAGCCGCTCCTCAAGGGCTGTATCGGTGAGGAACTCGACACTGCCCGCCACCCGCATCATTCTCCCGGCCCCGTCCGGACTTGGTGCATAGAAACAGAGCTCTGTCTTCGGATTCTTTGAGATCTGGGAATAGATGCCCTTTGGAGTGCCAGTGTGATAGTAAAAACCGGTCTCGTCGGCAAACCACATCGCAAATGCCCTGACACGGGGTTGATCCCCGTCCATAGTTGCAATGTACGTAACCGGATTTGCGTTCGCAAACGCAATACATTCGGAAAAGTCCATGATGATATCCCGCTATTCTATGGAAGAAAAAAGGTGAAAAAGATTGGGTCACCCAGATACCGTGCATCACGGATGGTGCCGTGTCTCACCCCTTCTACCGAAAATTCCCAGCCGCATGGGATTTATGAATTCCAGGTTATTTTGTTTCGCGATTGCTTCCACCCTTTACTTCAGGGGAGCGGTAGTCCCATCCGGATTCGTCCAGGGAGGTGAGTATACCGGCAATGGCATCGACAAGCGTCTCTTTTATCATGACTCCCTTCTCCCGGGTCGCTTTCGTGGGATCTCCGGTGGCACCACAATCGGTCAGCTCCGAAAACATCCATTTTACATCGACATAGGGGGGAAGCCGTGGAACAACCCCCCTTGCCTGCCCCGGTTCGCAGAGATCAGGAAAGAGGGCAAGACCGATCGATAGTTCACCTTCACCCCCATGCCCGAGGCCGTTCCATACTTCGAAAAAACCAGGGGGGAGCAGCTCTTTCAGGGTATTCCACCAGGCATCGAGGGAGAGGATCTTCATTTCAGGATGTGCTGCTTTGGCCATGCGGGCTGCCATCTCGATTGAGGCGATATTGCCGTCGTGGCCATTCAGGATGAAAACCTTGTTGATCCCTTCCCGGTACAGGGATTCGAGGATATCATTGATGATTGCGGTCTCGGTCTCGGGACGGAGGGAGACGGTGAATGAAAACTCTTTGTACGCTTCGCTCATCCCGTATGGGAGAGGGGGAAGAACAGCGGTGTTCGGAACTCGCTTTGCAACCTCAAGAGCAAGCAGATATGCCGTCAGTGAGTCGGTACCAAATGGGAGATGATCCCCGTGACTTTCGAGCGAGCCGAGGGGCAGGATCACCTTCTCAAAAGGTTCTTTCCGGTAATCTCCGGCAGTGAGATGCTGGATGAGAAGAGGGTTTTTCTCCATGGTGCTTTTCCCTGGACTGTGCTTGGATCGCGGTCGCTCAAATATGCTTTGGAATGCTCGTTCCTTCACCAATGGATCTTCTATGAAGAGCGAATGCGCAGTATGAGATACAGAGTCCTGTCTTATTTTTTTGAAGATATCCCGCTACTCCTCCCCGATATCTTCATTCCATAACTCCGGGTTGTCCGCGATGAATTCCTCCATCATCCTGATACATTCCCTATCGTTCAGAATAACCAGATCCACGCCCCGTGACCGGAGATATCCTTCCGGTCCCTGGAAGGTCCGGTTCTCTCCAATAACGACAGTGGGGATTTTGTATAACAGGACTGCGCCGCTGCACATGTCGCAGGGGGAGAGAGTGGAGAAGAGTACCGATCGGCGATAGTCACGGTATCCCAGCCGGCCTGCATTCTCAAGGCAGTCCATCTCGGCATGGAGCACGGCACTCCCTTTCTGGATCCGGCGGTTGTGCCCCCTCCCGACAATTGCCCCGTCGATCACCAGTACCGAGCCGATGGGAATTCCCCCTTCAGCCAGTCCCTTCTGTGCCTCCTCCACCGCAGCCTGCATAAATCCTTGTATCGCAGGATCGTTTCTCGAGAGAGATTGATTACCTACCATTGACCATACTCTTTCCCTCGTCTGGAATATATTTTTATATGTAGGTAATGATCCCTGATGCGATATGAAAAAAATCCTCCTGATCCTTCTGCTTATCCTTCTGGTAGCTGCCTCCGGGTGTATGGCTAGACAACGTGAAAACGGGCCTGGATCCCCGACATTAATATCGACAACCGCCCCCGATGCCCGATCGGTGGTCACTTCTTCCGGACAGGCTGCAGCATCAATCCCCTGTAAGGAATTAAAACCCTTGATCATCCTCGTTGAATTTCCGGATGTGAAACCTCCCCTCGAGCGGGATTTCTTTGTGAACCGGTACAATAACCAGGTCAATTCCTTTATCCAGTCCATGTCGTATGGAGCAGTCTGCCTGAATGGAGAAGTAACACCAACATGGTATACGCTCCCGCATGAGAGCTCGTACTACCGGATATCGTCACGAAATCTTGAAGTGAACCGGACCCGGGTGAGATATCTTATCGAGGATGTGCTGGCTGCAGCAGATGCTGACTATGACTTCTCTGAATACGATTTTGTGGTGATCCAGCTGGGAGCTCTTACGCCGGATTATGGAATGGTAGGCCTTTGTGGTCATCCGGGAATGCTGGGCTGGACAGAGACGAGCGTCCTCACAGCACCCAGCGGGGAGATCGTAAATGGAGGAGTAGCCATTTTCACCTCCCAGGCTCACATGGGGACGAACTTCCATGACATCGCCCATATCCTTGGCGGAGTAAAAGACGGAAACCGGATGGTCCCCTGCCTCTATGACCACGACCTTCAGGCAAAGCCAGGTCCTGAACTGGAGGTGTTTCGCAATTCCATGATCAATATGGGGTACTGGGATCCCATGTCCTGCCATTTTTACCGAAACGACACCTCACCTCCGGGGATCTGTTCCTGGACTCGGATACGGCTAGGATGGCTGGGTGAAGAGAAGATTCGGATCGTAAATCCGGATAACAGGACGGAAGTGATGCTCGGGCCTCTCGAAGATCCATCCTCTCCGGTACTGGCCGTCAGGATACCTATCTCTTCCTCTACCTACTACCTGGTTGAGAATCGTGCACCGATTGGAGTGGATAAAGTATTGCCTGATCACGGGATACTCATCATGTTTGCCGACGATCATATCCCTGAATGTCACCACGGAGAAGCACCCGTGAAATTGATCGATGCCAATCCCGGCATCCCCTACCTGGAAGGGGCTGCATTCGATGTTGAAGAGAAGGATGAGTTTGTCGATCAGGCAAATAACCTCAGAATCAAGCTGGTGGAAAAATCAGGGAACGACTATCGGATCCTGATAGAACCACTGTAATCTTTTTACCGGGAATGAGAGTGCACATTCCGGGTTCATGTGCAACGTATCCGGCCACCCCCAGGGGATATTCCGGTGGTTTTCACCAATCTTCTCTGCTCTTGTGCACACCAGGGATGCCAGCTCCCGCAGTATGCAATTCGATGAGGTTCTCAAAGGTGGTGCTCTTTCCTGTCATGATGAATGTGCACCCCGAAAAAGACGATGGGAAAAAACCGGGAACCGATAGAGGTGATCCAGCCTCCGGCAAGCAGCACCGCTCCCTGTTTTCCCAATCCTGTCCAAAGTGATATCCGCTCTTCCAGAGTAAAATTCCTCCAGCATAAATAGGAGAACCTCATACACCCCCTGAGAGCGATCCTTTCATGGGGAAATCCCACGTAGTCCGGTACTTGTTCATTGCAGGGTTCATTCTGCTTGTTCTCCTGCTCCTGATGCACCCTTCCGCCCCCGATCTTTTTCCTTCTCGTGATTCCCCGCCTTCCGTTTCACTCCTCTATGCATCAGCCGGTTCTATGGCCCAGCTCCTGAACACCGGCCAGATCGATGCGTTCCTGATCTGGGAGCCGATCGTCTCCAATGCTGAACTCTCCGGTATCGGAAAACGGATAGCCGTTCCCGCCGATCTCCCGCCACCGGGCAAATGGGACAACGCTGCTATCAATGTCCTGGTTTTACGGAACGATACTATCCAGGCTTATCCTGACCTCGCGGCACTCCTTTCAGCCCTCACCACCGCTGCAATCGACCGTACCAACGAGAATACGCCCCTTGCCGAGAACATTACCGCACACTGGGTGTATGGCAAAGGGCCGATCCTCACCCCTCAGGGAACGCTTGATCCGCTGGCCGTCGAACAGCGGTCTTTTGAAAACATGGTATTTACCGCTGATGCAACACCACCGGAAGCTTCGATTGTCCAGTATGCTATCGATTCGATCACAGGGGGAAGTGACAGTTATGATCCGATGGTATGGGTTGATAGTACGGTACCTGCGAAGGGTGCATTGTTTCTGGATGGCACCGCTGTCCCCACAGTCAATCCCACTATTCCGACCCTCAACATCGGATACATCCCCTCGAGTGACAATTATGCCCCCGTCTATGTCATGGTCAAGGACTCGCAGTATTTCTGTGACCGGTATGGGTTCTGCCTGGTCCCGGATGACCCATCCCTCTCGAGGCCGGTCACCTGTACTCTTCTTGTCAATGGGACACCTGCAGCTCATGTCAACCTCATCATGGGCCAGTCGGGAGGGGGGATCATGACGACAATAGGTCAGAACGCCCTTGAAGGAGCCTACGTTGGCTCTGTCCCCGCAGAACTCCAGATAGCACTTGGCAATCCTGCCGTCATCATCCAGTCGATCAACACCGGGGGTTCTGGTCTCGTGGTTCCGAACGGTTCGCCTCTGCGGGATTGGAATGATTTTGTCATTTGGGCAAAGGGGCGGTCTGCTGCCGGCAGGCCGGTGATCATTGCGACGGTCCAGAGCTCCATCCAGGAAGAGATGGTTCGCGAGGCATGTGCATACGAGAATATCACGGTGAGGTTCTATGGTACTGATTTCGAAACAGAAGGTTCGTGAATACGGAAAAGGGCTGGCGGTCATCATTCTCCTGCTCGTGGCATGGGAATGTGCTGCACTGGTGATCGATAATAACTATATCCTCCCCTCGCTCACCGAAATCGCCGAGGTGCTGCTTCACCCGGCACAGCCGGTGCTCGGCGGGGAGAGCCTGATTGCAAACACCATGGTAAGTCTGAAGGAGGTGCTCACCGGATTTTTCTGTGCGGCAGTACTGGCTATCCCGGTTGGCCTCCTCATCGGCTGGTCCTCTGAGGTCCAGGCCTACCTCAACCCTGCCATCCAGGTCCTCCGCCCGATCCCCCCGATAGCATGGATGCCGTTTGCCATTGCATGGTTCGGGATTGGAATCAACTCGATCCTGTTCATCATCGCACTTGGTGCATTCTTCCCGATCCTGATCAACACGGTAGATGGAGTCAAGGGAATACGGGTGAGGTGGATCGAGGTTGCAGAGATGTTCCATGCCACAACCTTCGAAAAACTGCGGACGGTGGTCCTTCCCGGAGCCCTTCCCCGGATCTGGACCGGGCTCCGGGTCTCGTTTGCCATCGCGTGGATGTGCGTGGTGGCTGCCGAGATGCTGCCGGGAACTACCGCAGGTCTCGGATTTTTGATCATGTATGCCTACAATCTCGGACAGCTCGATGTGATCGGGGCCGGGATGGTGGTAATCGGGATCATCGGCCTTGGTGCTGACATGCTCTTCAGGGCAGGACAGGACAGATTTTTCTCATGGGAGGGGAAGGATTGATGGCTGAACCTGTCCTCTCGATCTCCGGCATTGAAAAGACATTCCGTGGTGAGAGTGAATCCTGCCCTGCCCTTTCCGGCGTCAGCTTTGACATCGCAGCCGAAGAGATCATCTGTATCATGGGTCCTTCCGGATGTGGAAAATCCACCCTGCTCCGGATCATCGGGGGGCTCGAACATGAGGATAAGGGCTCAATCCACACGAGAGCAGAGCCCTTGGGAGAGGGAGTATCGGCAGCCATGATCTTCCAGGATCATGCACTCTTCCCGTGGCTATCGGTGGAAGAGAACATCATATACGGCCTGCGCCTCTCTGCCCAGAAGGTCCCAGATACCGAAGTGCATCGCCGGGTTGATGACCTTCTTTCGCTGATTCACCTCACCTCATTTGCCCGTTCACTCCCGCACGAGCTCTCGGGAGGCATGAAACAACGAGTCTCAGTCGCACGGGCGCTTGCGATCAGACCGTCAATCCTCCTGATGGACGAACCGTTCTCGGCCCTCGATATCTTTACCAGGAGGGAACTTGAGGATGAGATCCTCCGAATCCGGCAGGAACTGAAGACCACTATTCTCATGGTAACACACAACCCTGAGGAAGCAGTGTACATCGCCGACCGGATCATCATCCTCTCTGAAAGGCCGGGGGTGGTTGCCGGTATCGTAACGGTACCACTGCCCCACCCCAGGAGTCCAGCCGATCCGGACTTTATCAGAATCCGCGAGGAGGTGGCTGGGAGGGTAAAGGGGAAAAATGTTGTACGCTGTGGGATTCAACACGGATGACCAGAACCTCTCCCCGTTACAAGATGATGGTGCCACCGACAGCATCAATATACCGGACCAAACCAGCTGAGGACCGGGGTTTCCCAAAGAAAAAGGTTCCTGCCGAACTGACCATCAAAATCCAGGAACGTCAGCCCTGGACATCTCTCGTATTGATTATTTTAAAAGCACACCCTCTTCCAGACCGGCGCCCTTGTTCCATAAGAATGTTTTCCTGTTTCCTGACGCAGGACGGTAGTTCCTTAAAAAGGTTGACAGGGTCAGTGTTCAACCCCGATCAGCTGCCCGCTCAAGTCCTCAGAAAGGTCTACGGTGGTGAAGTCCCCGCTTGTTGGCAGGACCAGAGTAAAGTCAGGGGTGATGTCATATCCGATGACAGCTCCGGCCGGGACGGTGAAGTCGAGAATATGACCGCCTTTCTGCCGGTCATCGCTGATGAAATGGAGATGGTACCCATCGATATTGATCCCTTCGAAAAACGAAGGAGTGAAGGTTCCAACCACCCAGCCGGAGATATCGGTATACACGAATACCGACTGGTTCTCTACTGCTTCCGACAGGGTCGGATATGGCTTCTGCTGAGGCGGGACCGACCGTACCTTCATGAAAGGAAACATCCCGTGGATCCTGACCGCATACACCATATTCTCCGTGGGAAGATAAGTCCCCGTCACGTTCGAAAAGGTCGAAAAGTTCATCGCCTCTTCGGTAGTAAGAGAGAAATCCTCGCGATAAAAGGTAACGGTAGTATATGGTGTGGTGATGGTATCCGGAACGATGACGACACTTCCATCAGATGCTGCCTGGTAGACAATTCCTTCCAGGACTATCATCTCACCATCGAGGGCATTGAAGGTGCCGATTCCAAAATCCCCATGTTTTTTTATCTCGCCCACCGGCTGAATCCCGTCAAAGACACCCTGCTGCAGCGCATCGATGGTCGAGAGCTGGTACAGCGTATCCCTGTTTTCCGTGCGGGAGATTCCCCCTGACAACCAGGAGGAGAAGAGAAGAGCCAGGAGGACAAGGATGACAACAAGTCCGCCGAGGGTCAGGATTTTTGGAGCATTCATACGAATCCTCTTAGCAGAACAATACAAAAGGGGAGTTATAAAGGTGTGCCGGAATCATCCCCTCTCCTTTCTATCCCAGGACTGGTTGGTCAGGGAAGGGACAGGCAGTATCAGATCTTGTCCTTCAGCATCAGGATTGTTGACCTTTTTTCCGACAGCGTATGCCTCCATCCCGCTGGCAGGATAGGGGTGGAGCAGGGCTGACAGTTCATCCCTGCAAAGAACCCCGGAACCAAGCCAGCGTTCCTCGTCCTCTCCTTTGAGGATGGCAGGCATCCTGTCATGATAGGGCGAAACAACCGCATTTGGCTCGGTGGTGATGATCGAGAAGGTGCTGATCTTCCCGCTATCGGGAGCCCGGTACGTATCAAAAAGACCGGCAAAGGCAAAGAGGGAATTGTCCCTCATCCTGATGTAGTATGGTGTCCTCCCCCAGACCTCCTTCTTCCATTCATAGAACCCGGTTGCCGGGATGAGGCATCGTTTCGTTTGCAGGAGATTACGGAACATCGGTTTTTCGTTGAGTGTGTCAGCCCTCGCATTAATCGGTTTTGGAGAACGGGAGGGATCCTTCACCCACGATGGCACGAGCCCCCACCTCATCATCCTGATCTCATTTACTGCATCATCCGGGTGAGCCCGGACTACCACAGGGACGTCCTGTGAAGGAGCAATATTATAACGAGGGATCAGCTCAAAGGATGGATTCCGTGCCTGAAACCTCTCTGAAAGCCCGATCACAAACGATATAGTGAACCTGCCGCACATCACTGACCACCTGATTGTCCGATTCGCAGTCTCTTATTCTGTTTTCATCATGATCAGTGATGAATTCTGGTACGATCCGCAGCCGCCAGTCCTAAAGATATGGCCGGCTCCCAAACCCCCTCCTCCTATCGTTCGTGCCATGCTGCTCACTCCCTTACAAGACTCCCTGACACGAGAGGAACCTTTGGTTGTATTTTGTCTGGATCCCTGCCGAAGGGATCACCCCTGTGCCTGGAGAGCGATCAGCATCCCACTATTCCAACGTGAAAATTCCCAGGGTTCCGTACCGTCATCGTACCTTCCGGAAGGTGGGTTCCGCTCGGAAACCTATTATACAAAACGGCAGAATCTGAACGTTATCCCATGAACGAGAAGATCCTGGCAGTAATTCTTGCCCTCTCTCTCCTTGCCAACCTAGGGATGGGGCTGTATATTGCAAACGATCATCTCTACGGACCTGGCATGCTCCGGAAAGAGTATGAGACTGACAAGGGTGCAGACAGGACCATCGGACCCTCCGGAGAATCCGGGAGAACGATACCCGTGGCCGATATCCTTGATACCATATCAGGCCAGGAGAAACGGTCTGCATCCCTCCAGGGGCTGGCTGTCATCACCACCATCAATTATTCCCGCCAGGGACAGTTCATCTACCAGGAGAAGAATGAGACCGGGACCACGATCAATGTCACGGTTGATATCATTCCCGGCGAAGGGAGGGTTCTTGTACAGACAAAGCCCCTCATGGGCATCGTGTTCCAGGACGCTGCAAATACTGCCGTGGCTGTTGCCAGGAACCGCACCACTGCCGACTTCAGTGGGAGTGATGTGATCTTCTCAATCACCTCCGAGGGAGTGATCCCTGCAGTGGACGGGGCGAGTGCCGGGGCACTGATGACCATCATTACCAGAGCGGCAGCCACTGGAGAACCCCTCTGGGAGAACAGGACCCTCACCGGCACGATAACCCCGGATGGCCACATAGGGGCTATTGGCGGGGTGATCGAGAAAGCAAGAGCGGCAAAAGTGGCAGGAAAAGATCTGCTCCTCCTTCCGCGGGAAAACGCCTACATCGTCGTACTAAACGAGTCCTCCCGGAGCATGGGAGGGTTGCGCATGACCCGGCTGGTCTATGAAACAGTCCCTGCAAAAGAGTACATCGAATCAACAATGGGGATCAGGGTTGAGTTCGTCGATACAATCGATGAGGTGGAAGCATACCTCTTTCGAACAGGTCAATCGGGCTGACCGGTAAAAATCAGAGAGAGAAGGGGAACAGGTCACTCACCTGGACGATTCCGCTCCCATCGAATGGCTGGAGGGTGAAGGAGACGGAATTTCTCCCCCCCAACTTTACGTCAACCTGTTTTGTCTCAGGCTGATAACCATCTTTTGACACCGTTACATTGTGCGATCCTGCAGCTATCTTCGAGAGAAGGACGTTGGTCTGCCCGCTCTCCACCCCATCAATCGTGATGACCGCACCTTTTGGAACCGATTTGACGTTGAGGGTCCCGGTGCCGGTTAATGTGGTGGTTCCATCTCCGGTTCCGGGTTCAATATCCCCTCCCTTCTTGAGTGTGAATGAGACCCATTCCACGCCTCCCGTGTTCACACTGACCTGCTTCGTCCCGGGGAGGTATCCTGGCTTGGTGAGGGTGATGGTGTGAATGCCGGAAGCAATGTTCCGGACATACATGTTCGTCTGCCCGCTCTCCACCCCATCGATCGTGATGGCTGCCCCGCTCGGAATCGAGCTGATATAGAGAGTACCCGTTCCCGTTCCGGGTTCCCCGCTTTCTTTCAGCGTGAACGCCACCGAGTTCATGCCACCCGCCTTAACATCGACCTGTTTTGTCTCGGGATGGTATCCCGACCTGGTGAGGGTGACGTCGTGGATCCCAGCGGCGACGTTCGAGATGATAGCATTGGTCTGTCCTTTCACCACCCCATCAATAGTGATCAGGGCACCTCTCGGGATGGAGGTAACATACAACGTTCCTTTCCCAACGGTGCCACCATCCCCTCCACTGGCGATGAACGAGGCAGTAATGGTATGATTGCCCGAGATATTGGTAAAGGTAAAGGAATCAGACACCTCCTGATTCTCGCCGTCCACAACGATAGTCTGGATCGTATATCCGGGGCTTGCGGTAATGGTGAATGTGATTGTCTCTTTCGGTACGACCTCAAGTTGTCCGGAGGGCGCAATCACTCCGCCATTTCCGGCCGATGCATTGATGTAATACCGATCAGGCAATTCTTCAATGACTCTGAACGATGCGGAGATGGTGTGGTTCGCTGCGATGTTCATGAACAGATACGTGCCATCAGTTACTGCTTCAATCCCGTCCACGAGGACCGACTGGATCGCATATCCGCCATCTGCAGCGATGGTAACGTTCACCGAGCTTCCGGGCGCTGCCGCGATAAGCCCGGCTGGTGTGATCGAACCACCCGGTCCGGACGTCGCGTTGATGTAATACTGGTCTTTTCCAGCATCAATGGCTTCAAACGACGCTGAGATGGTGTGGTTCGCTGCGATGTTCGTGAACAGATACGTTCCATCAGGTTCCGTTTCAATCCCGTCAACAAGGACCGACAGGATCGCGTATCCGTCATCTGCAGCGATGGTAAAGTTCACCGAGCTTCCAGGCGCTGCCGCGATAAGCCCGACCGGTGTGATCGAGCCACCGGGTCCTGAAGCTGCGGTGATCACATAGGAGTCGGGCTGTTCATCCTGTATTCGCAGGGAGAGATCGGTCACTGCACCGGCGATAAACGGGTACGTCATCTGCCAGATGCTACCGGAGGCAATATCAGAGACCTCTGCACGCTTTCCATCAACGTAAAACGATACAGGGGCACCATTCTCGATAATCCCCTGTATAATCAGCTTCGGGGCATCTTCATCGCGTCCACCGTAGCTGCCTTCCTCGCTGGTGACAAGGTAATTGACCGCATCAATCCCGCCCGTTACCCGTACAGATATTGTGGTCTGCACAGGAGCGGGTGAGCCATCAATGGTAACGTTTCCATAGAAGGCATGGGGGAGGTTTGGAGGATTCGGGGTAACCTGAAAGACTGCCTCACGATAGATATCATCAATCGCCGCGTTATCCAGTGCAGCGGCCAGTGCCTGTGTTGCTTCCTCGCCCGTCAGGCTCCCTTCACCCTGCAAGGTGAAAAGGGTGGTTCCCGGGACCGGGGAAGTCCCGATAACGGCGTCGCCCTGGCGGATCACATCGAAGATGTCATTCCCCATGGGGTGTTGGACCAGTACATGGTATTCTCCCGTAGCCATCCCTGCGGTAGTGGAATCAGGGATGAGGTATTGATAGGTCCCGTTCTCATGGATCGGCGCTGAGACGACACTGGTGAATTCCTCACCGAAGATCCAGATCAGGACACCCATTGAAGGTGTGCCCTGCACAACGCCACTGATAGCGATCTCCTGACCCGGTTTGATGATTGCGGGAGAGACCGAAAGGGTCAGGGGAGGAGATGCGAGGGGTAATATGATGCTCCCATACGATGAGCCGTCGAGGCTGGTGATCGGTTTTGGACCAGACACCGCATAGATCGTGTAGGTTCCTTCTGAGAGGGTGAGACCCTCGGTCTTCCAGAGATACCCATAGCTGTTGTCAGCGAGAACCGTGGTCGTGGTCCATCCCCCGCCATACACCGAGACATTCGGGTTATGCAGGGGAGCTCCCTCGGGGGGAAGACCCGGCCCCGTGAAGAGGAGGTAGACCGTGGTGCCCGCTGTGCTGCTCCCCATCAGGGGGATCTCATCCCCAAGGTAGTACTGATGACCGCCAGGGAGGGAAAGGGTTACTGTATCCTCGGCCAGTACTGGGATGGTAAAAAATCCCAGCACTGCCACTGCTATGAATAATACCGTTAATTTCCCCGTCATTTAAATCGTTCAATGGTAATAATTTCAATAAATAAAAATCTTTTGGAGAATTGAGGGATTCAGAGGCTCATTTGAGTCATAAGAACTCCTAATAATTGGATTTACATCGGCTGCGACGGTCAGGAGATTACGTCGGCAAACCCCCTAAAAAGGACGCTCCGGTCCAATCCCGATCCCTCCGGATTTTTCCTGCCAGACCGCGAGGTGCCGCAAGGCCTGGCAATGGCCAGAGCGTATTGTCTGCGACCAGGAACCCGCCCTGATCCAGAAAAGCGAGTGGTGATTGACCCCCACCGTATCCACCCCAGCACGAGCCTCATGGAGTATTATTCCGATACGGATAAAGTCTATCCTCAGCAGGTGATGTGAAGGAGAGCCACAAACGATCGCTTTTCCTCCTCAATTACCCGGATAATCTCGCTGGTTGGCAGGAGCACTGTGATAAATGAAGAGAGGATCTCTTCTGCTTCAGGAGTGAGGGGAAGACTGCCATACTGCCCGGTCCCGATATACACCACTTCGGGTGTTTCATCGCTGAGAAAGCCGAGCTCGAATTCTGAAAGAGGAGTATGGCCATAGTCTCCTTTCATCCCCTTGGAGACCTTCTTCTTCCTCTTCGATACCGAACCATCGGTATGGATGATGATATCATGAGGGTAGGTTTTCTCTCCTACTTCGATCCAGCCAAATCCGGTCTGCATCAGCGATCGTTCCTCTCCCCGGTATCCAATCCGATCACCCCTCTGCCCCTTCCCGCGCTATAACTCTTCCGGTTACAAAAAGGGGATGATATCATTCCTTACTTTTTGCCAGGGCAAGATTCTCGTCCACCCTGAACCGGACCATCTTCCTGACAAGGTCAAGCGGGATCTCTTTGTCAAGGGGAAACCGGATCGAGCCCTTTGCATGGGGATATGGTCTCAACTCATCCTCAAAAGCCCGGATTGCAGATGGGGTGGGATAGAATCCGACATGATGCTCATACACTCCGAAATGCACGAGAGTGCCATGGAACATGAAGGTAGGGATGCCATATCTGATCGCTTCCTGTGCACCTGGTGCACTCTCATGGATCGCCTTTCGCAATTGTTCAAGGATCACGCGGATGTCGGCGGGAAAGGTACTGATATACGCATCAACTGTCCGGGTTTCTCCCCCCGCTGGTATCACAGGTTTATCCTTCCTGATCATACAATTCTCACTATCTTTGCGTGATACCTCTCTTTTATTCCAGGATACAAAGGCTCTTCCGGGTCATTCCTTTTTATATGAAAATGCCTCCGGCATTTTCATCTTTTATGCTTGTGGCCCTCAAAGGAATCATGTTATTTTTTTCCTTCGGAGAATCATCCTGATAAAAGGGAGCATGAGCAGGGTACGAATTCCTCCAAGCGTCCGGTCAACCTTTTTCAGCTCATCGGGGATGGGAATTTTCTGGGGGCAGACCTGGATGCACTTCCCGCAGTTACGGCAGAGTGAAGCATCGGCACGTCCCCCTCCCTGACCGCCCATCAGCCGCATCCCATACCACCCCCGGGTGATGAGTCGGGAATCTCCCCTCCGGTAGTCATTGTACAGGGAGAGGCAGTATGGAATATTCACCCCGAACGGGCAGGGCATGCAGTACGAACAGCCGGTGCATGCCACCTTTGTAAGACGGTTGTACAAGCCCGCCACGTTCCTGATCGTCTCCAGCTCTTCAGCACTCATCGATCCGGGGAGCACATCGTTGCAGGTCTTCAGATTCTCATCAATATGACGCTCATCGTTCATCCCTGACAGGACAACCGTCACTTCGGGGTGGTTCAAGACCCAGCGGAGTGCCCAGGCAGCAGCTGACCGCCTGGCAGGGGACCGTGCGTATTCCTGCTTCACCTTTGAGGGGAGATTACGGGCAAGCATACCACCCCGGAGCGGTTCCATCACCATCACTGCAATCCCCCTTGATGCTGCATACCGGAGACCTTCGGTCCCGGCCTGGTTCTGTTCATCAAGGAAATTGTACTGGATCTGGCAGAATATCCAGGGATAGGCATCAATGATCTCACGGAACGTCCCGAGATCGCCATGGAAAGAGAACCCGGCATTCCGTATCCTTCCCGAGGCACGTGCCGAGTCCAGGAACTCCAATGCCCCGAGATCCCGGAGTTTCTTCCACTGGATGGCATCAAGCGAGTGGAGGAGGTAATAATCGATGCAACCGGTCCGGAGTTTTTCCAGTTGTGCAGTGAGGATCCTGTCCATATCTCCGCGTGTCCGGACGTTCCAGGGAGAGAGCTTGGTAGCAAGATGCACCTTTTCCCTATACCCGGTGGCAAGGGCTTTCCCGACGATCCTTTCGCTCTCACCGCCATGATAGGGGGAAGCCGTATCGATGTAGTTCACTCCGCGATCGATGGCGCTCCGGATCTGGCGTATCGCACGCTCCTCATCGATCCTCCCCACCCTTGTAGGAAGCCGCATCGTACCATAGCCCAGGGTGGACAGGCGATCACCATTCTTTGGTACAGTCCGGTACTGCATGGACTTCATCCCCGTTGCACCTGGTTCGGTCTCCGGTCACTCATGTATGCAACGTGTCTCCAGAGAATTCAGTGGGGGTATCAGAAAAGACTGTGCTATCCGGAAAGGAAAGAGAGGATTCATCTCTCCCTATTCTTGCAGCGTTCCTCTCCATTCCGGAAGAGGCCGGCCGGCAGCGATTCGGCCTCGATGTAGACACGGTTGGTCTCCGGGTAGGCTCTCCGGAGATCTGCCTCGATCCGCCCTATCGACTCGTGCATCTGCTCAGCCGTGGTCCCTTCAGCAAAACATACCCCCATATTCACCAGCAGATCATCGGGCCCCATATACATCGTCAGGATATCCCCCGACCGTTCGACAGCCGGGTCCGCCTCGACACGTCGCCTGATGTCCGCAAGCTGTTCGGCGTTCACCCCCTCCCCCATCAGCAGCCCCATGGTCCGGGAGGCAAGGATCCATGCGACGCTCATCAGCAGCAGGCCTATGGCGATCGAGGCAATCCCATCGAGGTAAGGATTATGCAGCAGGTGGCCGAAGAAGATTCCGAGGAAAGCAAAGATCAGCCCGAGCATTGCAGCGCTGTCCTCAAGGACAATGGTGTAGAGACTGGGATCTTTCGACTGCCTGATGAATTGCCAGGCGCCCAGGTCCCCCTTTGCATGCAGGAACTGTTTGAGGGCCACGGTAAAGGATCCCCCCTCCACGAGGAGCGATATGCCAAGGACAATATAGGCTGCCGCAGGGTCACCCATCTCGGCTGCGGGTGCAACATGACGGATATGGGAAATGCCCTCATAGAGCGACATGCCCCCACCGATACCAAAGATGGAGACGGCGACAATGTGGGTCCAGAAGTAGAGCGATTTTCCGTAGCCGAACGGGTGGCCCTGATCAGCAGGCTGCCGGGCTTTTTTCATCCCGAGAAGCACAAGTAATCCGTTCCCGGTATCGACAAGTGAATGGATCCCCTCCGATATCATCGCCGATGACCCGGTAATTGCTGCAGCAATAAACTTGATGATCGCAATGATCAGGTTCCCGGCAATGGCGGCAACCACCGCAATTTTTGAACCGCTCTGTGTTGCCAATGAATTCCTCCCCGTTTGAGTGTCTCCCGTCTCACACGTTCCCCTCCAGATTCCAGGGGATGACGGAAAGCACCGCATCCATGAAATAATCCACACACTGGTGGATCATCCTTGATTATGTTACTATTCCCGGTCGCATGGAAAAAAGAGAGGAACTGCTCTTCGCTTGATATATGACCGTGATTCTCTCTTCCGGAATTGGTCATTGTATCATGGGCATCGGAACTATCAGGATCCCGTGTTCCCGATTAATTCCATGAGGTGGTGATACTGCCACTCCCGTTCTCTCAGTGTGGCGCCCTCCTCATCCCCGGTGGCAGCAGCATCCCTGAACGCGGTTGCGGCATATATCGCAGCAGCGATGGCATGTGTGGGCACATGGGCGGTTGCCATCGCCTGGCCGGCAGCACGGGCAGCAGAGCGGGCCGCATCATTCCCCTGGACATCACGGGCTGCAGCATGGGCGTCAAGGGCAGTTCTCCGCACATCCGCCATCCTGAACACCCCGCTATGGATCCACTCCCGGAGTGCTTCAATCGCTCTCCGGGGACGAGGGTCTTCAGGACATAATTCTTCAAAGAGGGGGAGGGCTCGCTCTGCACAATCAGCAGCCCAGAGTGCAAGGATCCTATGGTTAACTCCAATGGCAAGATCCACAATAGGTTTGTCAAGGCTGCTCACTGCCATCTTCCGTCGCTTCATGGTATCAATACCCTACTGCCGGAATGGGAACCGTCAGCATCAGATTATCATCACCCGGGTAAAAAAAAACCTGATCCCAAGAATTATCCGGTGTCAGGAACAACGGCTACCCGCTGCCAGGGCCTTATCCATCCTAATATCCGGGAAATTGGCCGCAAAAGAGAGAAATACTATTAAGAGACGACGATAAGCTGTTACCCATGCACGATAATGCTGCTATCCTTGTTCTTGGTGCTCTCATTGTCGGAATACTTGTTGCAGGCTGCACAACACCATCTCCGCAGACAGTACCGGTCACCCCGTTGCCCACTACAGCCATGCCGATAACCTTGCCAGAGGAGACCACCCTTACCGGGACCTGGACACTTGTCTCAATCCTTGCCCAGGGGAGGGGGACGAGCATGGTCCCTCTGACCACCATCACGACAACCTTCACCGAATCGGGCCTGGCCTTTGGATCTGCAGGGTGCAACCGTTATGTCGTCACCTACCAGGTCAGCGGCGACAGGATCGCGGTAGGTAAACCTGCGGTCGCGAAGAACGAATGCAGCAGTCCCATCGGAGTATCGGACCAGGAGACGATCTACCTTTCAAATCTCAAGGCAGCAGAACGGTTTACCATCGATGGCGAACGTCTCACCTTCTATGATCTCAAAGGGACTGTCCTTCTTATCTACGACCGGTCAGCACCCCAGGAATCTTCTCTTCCTATCGCAGGTATTCCCTGGATCCTCCAGTTGTACCGAATGGAATCGGGAGCGAACATGCCTGCCAACCTGGATACGGAGGTAACCGCCCTCTTTGGCACTGATGGAACCCTCACAGGATCGGCCGGTTGTAACGCATATAACGGCACGTACACCACCAGTGGGGGGACCACGATCTCAATCAGCGAACCAGTGGTAACAACGGAGAAGTATTGCATTGCATACGGTGTCATGGACCAGGAGGAGGACTACCTTGCCCTCCTGCCTTCGGTGGCATCCTACGAGGTAACGAGCGATGGCATCCTTTATCTGAGGGATGAACACTCCACCCCGCTCATCCGGTATTCGATCTGAACAGGGACCCTCTCATTTTTTCCTTCGAGGACCCCACCTCCAGATCGCACTATACCATCACAGGGAAGGTGTCTGGCATCTTCCAAAGGCTGTTCCAAAAGAAAGCATGCTGTCCTGAACAAGGAAGTCAGGGTAAGGAAGGGCGTGCAGGTTTTCATCTTTCAGCACCTTTTATGGTGTCGTGCTGGACGATGCTGGAGAGCGACCATGCTTTTTTCGGAAGAACAGGTTTCTGGATTAGTTCGGGATACTCAATTCTGCCTCAAACCTTTTGAGAAAGGGACAGGATCCTGGAATCCGGATGACCCCTTCTCAACACTCCTTCTGAACACTGAATGATCCCTTCCCTTGAGGAGGGCAGGGCATGACAGGAAGAACGGCCGGGTACCAGGTGGAACCATATTCCAGGGATATCGTTATCTGGTCCCGTCACCAACGGCTCTCCTGTATGGCACTCCATACAAAGGAACGAGGCAATCCTGGCGAACCCCGGTTCCCGTTCGACATGGCCCCGGAAAAAGGGAGATGGGTGCTTGTGATCCTTGGCATGGTCATCAACCTCTGCCTCGGCACCCTTTACTCGTGGAGTGTCTTTGTCGAGCCCCTCATCGCATATTTTTCCCTGGAGCTTGGACAGGCAGTAACGGTCAACGATGTGCTGATGCCATTCTCGGTATTCATCGCGGTTTTTGCAATCACGATGCTCCTCACCGGCAGATACGTTGAGGAACTCCAGCCGCGGATGGTTACTATGATTGGGGGAATCTTCTGTGGGCTCGGCTGGCTGCTGGCCTCGACTGCAACCTCCCTGATGATGCTCACCCTTGTATTCGGGGTGATCGGTGGTATCGGTGTCGGCATCGCCTATGGAGCAACGATTGCTGTTGCTGCACGGTGGTTCCCGGACAGGAGAGGGCTTGCAGTCGGGATGACGGTGCTTGGAGTCGGCTTCTCTGCGGTCCTGACCGCGAACCTGGCAGGGTTCCTCATTGATGCTTACGACGTCATGACCACCTTCCTCTTCTTTGGCATAGGAATTCTCCTGATCACGGTCCCGATGGCGCTCCCCCTCACCTTCCCCCCTTCCGGGTGGAGACCGGGAGGCTGGAAACCCCCGGTTCACGGTGAAAGAGGGCATGTGGCGTGCGACTGCATCAGAGCGGAGATGGTCAGGACCCCGGCCTTTTACGGCCTCTGGCTCTGTTACTTCATCGGCAGTGTCGCCGGTCTGATGGCGGTCTCGATCGCAAAACCTGCCGGGACCGAACTGGTACACATTGAGACTGGGCTGGCCACGACTCTCGTGGCGTTCTTTGCCCTCTTCAATGGCGGGGGTCGACCGATATTCGGAGTTCTTACCGACCGGATCAATCCCAGGAACACCGCCATGCTCTCATTTGTCCTGATCGGACTTGCCGGTCTCGTGATGTGGCAGTGGCCGGTACCTGCGGGGTATGTCATTGCCTTCGCCCTGCTCTGGGGATGCCTTGGTGGTTGGCTTGCCATTGCACCGACCGTCACCGCGACGTATTTCGGAACCGTGGATTATCCCCGTTGTTACGGGGTCGTGTTTCTCGCGTATGGTGCTGGAGCAATCGCAGGTCCCCAGCTCGCAGGATATGTCGAGACGACCACCGGGAGCTACCTCGGGATCTTTCCGGCTGTGCTGCTCCTTGCGGTCATTGGATTCCTGATTGCATTCGGTATGATGAAGCCACCGGTGCGGAAAAGGTAATGTCCCTGACAGGATATGTACCCGCTCTTATGGAACAGTCCGCTCCATTAGAACGGACAAGACAGGAGAATGCCATGAAAACGACCCGTTCACCCCGCTCCAGACGGGCAACCGGAAAAAGGGGAAACCACGATTCGACGTTCGCTCGGAACGTTATCCTAATCGGTCTACCCAGTGCCGGTAAGAGCACCATCGGAGTGATCCTGGCAAAGATCATGAGGATGAATTTTATAGATACCGATATCCTGATACAGGAGAATACCGGAAAGCTTCTGCAGGAGATCATTGATAAGGAGGGCCCCGAGGCGTTCCTGAAGATTGAGGAGGAGACATTATGTTCCCTCCATGTTGAGAACACCGTGATCGCAACGGGGGGGAGTGTTGTTTTCAGCAAGAAGGCAATGGGCCACTTGAGATCCGGAGGAATTGTCATTTACTTGGAGATCACGTATGGGGAGATGCTCCACAGACTGAACAACATCACGACACGGGGAATAGTTCTCAATGCAGGTCAGAGTCTTCGCGAGATGTATGATCAGAGGATCCCGTTGTATGAAAAAAATGCTGAAATAAGAGTGTGTTGTTCCGGTGAACCGTTTGAGAGAACAGTAGAGAATATTGTACACGAGATCCAGGAGATGAGAAGGTCCTCAGGATACGGTTCTGAATAGTAAACCGACCAGTAATCGTTGGAGGAAAAAGATGAAAACACCGAAATCTCCGGTTAACAACGCTCTTTTACGCACCCCGCTGGAGCACAGACCATTTTTAGTCCGATTGCCGATAGTTCCCCTCTGAGGGTTGTTTATGTATAATTACCGATATTCCTGCTCCCGCTGGATCGTCGTTCCACGGTGTATATCATAGTATCACACACGAGTAATCGACGAGAGCCACGCCCGTGATCCTTCCTTCCTTGTGCGGCTCTCAAAGACTGCAGCCCGGATCTCGTTGATTTTCCATCCATCTGAAAATGAATCTCGTATCTCCTGTTTCGTGATCCGTCGGGGACCGTACCCTGCCGGCTCCAGGTCGCTGAACGCGAGCATAAAATAGCTTCCTCTCGGCACGAGTATCTCGTGCAGGTTCCTGACAAACAGGAGACGTTCAGTATCAGAGAGGGTATGGAACAAACCGGAATCGATGACAGTATCGAATTTCCTGCCGATTTCACGAAGAAACAGGATTTCTCCTCGAATGAATGTTGCAGAAAGGCTACGTTCATCTGCCTTCCTTCGGGCAGCCTCAATCGCCCGCTCGACCGAATCAAGACCGACAACTTCATGACCACAGCTTGCCAGGAAGAGGGCATTATCCCCGGTCCCGCATCCGACATCAAGCACTGTGCCGGTGATCTGCCCGGTCTTCTCGAGACGGACAATCTCCTGCTGCGGCCTTCCGATATCCCAGGGCGGCCTCTCCTGATAGGCCTTTTCAAAGAAATCCATAACCGTGAGGCGATTTCCTTTCAGAAATAATGATGGTATTGGATGTGTCCCACAGTGTCTGTGGGATACGTGATTCAACGTGAACTATCAAGAACAGAGTGTGCCTGATGTGCGCCCTATCACATCAGAGGAGATACCACAGCGGAGGAGATAAACCAATGGCGTAACCCAAGGGAATGTCTCTTACATGAAAAAAAATCTCCCGAAAGGTGAGGAAAACAGGGTCGCAGTATCATTCTACCCTCAATAGAAAATTGCATGCGCTCAGTTAGGACACAAGGATGCAATATGAAAAGCGGTGGTATTTTCCCTCGAAAAAAGAGGGAAGAGGCATCTCTTATTTTTTAGCCGCGGCAGCAGCCTTTTTCACATTTGCAATCACGTCATCGACTCCGATCACCGGCTTGATATCAAACTGGATATACGGAAGCCAGGTCACGACAGTTGCATGCAGGGAGGTTTCATCGCTTTCAGCAAAACAGTACCCTTCGTTGCTGTCACAGGTGATACCCCAGTCCAGCAGCTGGCCGGATTTCAACTGGGCTTTTACCCCTTCAAGCAGCGCTAACCAGTATTTCACACGTTCTGCTGGATCTCCAGGGACGGTCATCGGGTTCATCTTCCATTTCATGTAGAATTTTGTCATTGCATCATACCTCTTGCTGGAATATCTGCTCTGATCGTTTCTGCTGCGATTAAAAAGAGGGGGAATCCAAATCTCCCGATCAATTCCTGTGGTACTTCCAGAGCCGATAGCGGATATGGTGATCGTTGGAATAAAACTATCGCATGACAGGCATGCAGACAATAGCACCACCAATGTACCTATTGTGAGGATGCTGTTGTTGAGAGGGGCAGAGGGGATCGGGAGAGGCGAATCAACCAGAGTTCCCTCATTCACCGCCCGGTCTGGCGGAACAGACAGTCCCTGGAGTTCCGCAAAATTTTATTCAGCATTTGTTTTCGATTGCCGGGTTCTGTTACAGAGAAGAGAGCTCCTGGTTCATCCGGGAGAAGAAGTCATCCGTAAGGGCGAACTCAAGCCCGTATTTCCGGTACACCCAATCAGCGTAGTGATAGTTCATGCGGTCAACAATGCAATAGTCAATCGTTCCTTTGAGAAGTGGGGCAAGCCCCTCAGCTCCAGGGAGCAGCGGGGCGATCATCGCAAAAGTCCTGATCCCTTCGCTGTGTAATTTCCCGAGGGCGGCGATCCGTTCCGGTATTGGCGGCGCCTCTGGTTCGAAGATCTTCCGTATCTCTTCATCCGCAGTGGTTATCGAGAGGCCAACCTCGAACCCACTGGCCTCCCTGATAATGTCGATGTCACGCAGGACCAGGGGAGAACGGGTCTGGATGATCACCGGCCATTCGTTCCGGGCCAGGATCTCCAGGCACTGTCTGGTCAGCCGATACCGTTCTTCCAGGGGCTGGTACGGGTCACACACCCCGCTTACCCATACGGTCCCCCGTTGTTTCCTTCGTATCTCCTTCTCCAGTAATTCCGGTGCATTGATCTTCACATCGACAAACTCGCCCCATGGTTCCTTGTGTCCTGTCACCCGTTTCATGAAGCGGGCATAGCAGTAGGTGCATCCATGCTGGCAGCCGGTATAGGGATTGACAACGTAACGATGTATCTTCGAGGGGGAGAGGATGGACTTCGCGCGGACTTCATTCACAACCAGGGTCATTTCAGAGCTTCGTTGTTCTCTATTCTTCCCCAGGTGATATGATACCTTGGGAGCAACCGGCACCCTTAATATCCCAAAAAAAATAACCACCCCTCAAGAGGGGGATGCTTCTATGGCCTGCATTTCAACCGGAATATACCCCTCCGGACATTTCGTTCCCTCTTCTTCCACACGTCCTGGAGGTCACAATCACCTCCCCGGAGGCTTGTGGGAGGAAAAAGAGTCCACAAGAAGAATCTCTGGAGTTTGTCTCTATCGGGAAGGCAGCAACGGGTCAAAAAAATTGAAAGGAAATCCGATCCTGGCACTCCTTGTGATAGTACTGGTTGGTCTTCTGATCACTTCCGCGACTGGTGCCATGGTGACAGAGGTGGCAACCGCTGGCCCTTCGCTGGTCCTGTCACCGTCATCAGGAAAAGCCGGAAGCTGGGCAAAAGCAGCTGGGAGCATGTTTTCTGAAGAAGGAGATCCAGAATTTCCCCCGGAGACGGTCATCAGGTTCAATGGGATTGAGGTTGCCAGCGCCTACGGGGGCGGCTCTTTTACCATCCCATTCCAGGTTCCCTCCGGTATCCCTCCCGGGGCCTACCCTGTCCAGGCCGTCCGGGGTTCTCAAGCGGCAACTGCAACATTTACGGTGGTGACGCTCCCGGTTGCGAACTTTGCGATGGATCCTGCTTCCGGCACAGGCCCTGCACCCCTGGTGGTGCAGTTTACCGACACTTCAACAGGTTCGCCGACATCATGGTGGTGGAGTTTCGGGGATGACAGCACCTCCACGCTGCCGAATCCATCGCATACGTACCGGAAAAACGGCACTTACTCGGTTACGCTGACAGTCACCAACATGGCAGGAAACAATGCAAGAAAACGAACAATTACTGTCTACGAGCCGACCTTGATGGTATCCCCTCTTTCAGGGAAAGCGGGCAGCATGGTGACAGTGACCGGAAGTTCATTTTATTATGACGAGAAGAGAGCGTTCCGGATAATCCTGTTCTTCAACGGGATTGAAATCACGCGTGATATTCCCATGACAAGGAGCGGGACTATGGGTTCTTTTACGGCATCGTTCATCATTCCCGCGGATACTGCACCGGGGAGCTACACGGTCCGGGCTGAAAGCCAGGCAGATGGCGCAGAGACACCATTTACGGTTACCAACCTCGCCCCCAGGGCTCTCATCGATGCCACCCCTCCCTCGGGGAAGGCACCCCTCTCTGTTCATTTCAACGGTTCACGATCCTATGACGAGGACGGTTCCATCAGATCCTACAGCTGGAACTTCGGAGATTCGAAATCAGCGACCGGACCAGCAGCGGATCATACCTTCAGCCAGCCAGGGGAGTACCGTGTGATCCTGACGGTTACTGACAACCAGGGCTCTTCGGGAACTTCCTCGTTCATCATACGGACGGACAACACCCCCCCGATTGCTGATGCACGTGGTACCCCTGCTTCGGGCCCGGATCCCCTGACGGTCAATTTTGATGGTACCTTTTCCTATGATCCGGACGGGAAGATCAGGTCTTTTTCCTGGGATTTTGGCGATGGCTCTGGTGAGCAGACCGCAAGCACAAGCCACCAGTACCAGGATCCGGGTTCCTATACTGCAGTCCTCACAGTGACCGATGACAAGGGAGCCGCCGATCAGGACGAGGTGGCAATCATGGTCGGAAACGAGCCTCCCGTTGCCATGATACGTCTCTCACCGGAGAGTGGAACCGTACCCTTGAAGGTAACCTTTGACGGATCGCGTTCCTCTGACCCGGACGATACAAACCTCACCTATTCCTGGGATTTCGGGGATGGATTCATAGCAGGTAGCCGGACAACGGCGCACACCTACGAGGAAGAGGGGACCTACCAGGTCTCACTTGTGGTGACCGATCCGCACGGGGGATCAGACCGGGCAGTGGTGACCGTGGTAGCGGAATCGCCATTCCCTGTCCTGCCGATTACTGGCGGGTCACTGATTATTATCTGTACTGCCATCGCTCTCTGGTATATCCGCCAGCAGATAATCAACCGCAGGCGTACCATACCAGAGTTCCATATTACCACTGACAGCGGACTGGAATTCGACGCTGGGGGTATGGGAAGGCAGGAAGAATTTCCTGATATCACGGTTGAGGTCAAGTCAGGGATCTGGAAAGAAGGTGATGAAAGATGAACGTTTCACTGACAAACCCGGTTGTGGATTCCGAAATGATTGATAAGGCAATAACCGGGCTGGTAAAGAGCAGCCACAGGGAAGACTTCACGGAGATTATTACCTGGACCATCAGAACAGGGCTTGGAGAGAAGGATGCCCAGGATCAGCTGATCAATACCCTGACGACCTGTATCTCAAAAGAGCTGAGCAAAGGCCTCGTTCAGGTCTCCATCCAGCAACTCGAAGGAGAGCGTGAAATCAGAGCGACGTATGAGCAGTCGCTGCAACCCATCTATCCGAGGATTGATTTCATCGTGAAGTCAGGAGCATTCGACGTATGGACCACTACCTACTGGTTCCGGGTGACGTCAACAGTCAAACTGGATGACCTGGCTCTCCGAATGAAAAAGGATGAAATCACCGGTTTCCAATCGGGCATCATGCAGGCGTTCGTGACCCTTGCCTATTGCGGCCATGAGAAGGAGAATCCGGAACCGTTCACACTCTTTGAGAAGAAGAAGGTACTGGAAGTGAAACTGCCGGAAGTGGTGAGGTTTGAATAAGGAGATTTTTTGAGAATTCACGGTTATCTCCACCGTATCCCATCAATGCGATGGTAAAATCCCAAAAAACAGCGTAGGTCCTAACTCCTCCCGGCATACCCGGTGCTTATCACCCAGACCGGACCCTGGTGATCCTGCACCAACCCTCCTTCCGGTGTCCCAATTACATCAGCATCAGGAGGAGCCTCGGGAAGTTGTTCCACCAGGACGGGGAATCCGGCGTCGATCAGCCTGGTGGCGATAATCTTTGCCACTTCAGCGGTACTGTAGATCCCTGCGACATATGGGACTATCGAAGGGGCTTCCTTGGCTGCCCTTGGTTGATGTGCATCCTCGAAGGGATCGATTTCATACCGTGCCTTGATTCCCTCCCGGACCTCTTCCAGGGTCATGTCGACCACGACAGCCCTCCCGTCGATCAGCATAAAATCCAGGATGATCGCCTCAAGCGGTGCCCTGGCCCTGATGGCATTCACTGTCTCCGATTCAACCATGAACGGCTCCTCATCGATGGAAGGGAGGGTAGGTGTCTCTGTCATCTTCTTCAGCGTCCCAGTCTCTTAGGGTATCCAGCATAAACCTCTTCTGATTCAGGCTTATCTGTTCCGCTCTTGTCCGGATGGATGGGATAGAAACTGGCCGGATCCATTGACCTGATCCCTTTTCCTCATACGATTCCAGCCAACCCCCAATCGCTGGTGAAGGAATCATATTACGCCATTTCCTGCTACTTTCTTTCCTGATAATGAAAAAATGACAAGTGGGTGGAAAAAACACTTGTCGTCCTCACCCGGGTTCAGAACAATGAGGAGCCCCTGGATCCTATAAGGTAATATACCTCCCGTGATAGACATCCGGGCAGGGGTGAACGATGAATCCGGATAAAGGATCATTCCTTGAGCTCGTGTATGAGGCCAGGATCAAAGACCTTGTCAAAGGGAGGGATGATCAGCACTTTGAAGCCAGTGGAGTATCTCTGAAGGATGGATACCTTCACATCATATTTGACGATCTCCCATCCCTTTTACGCATCCGGCCTGATTGGAGATACATAGCTGAGGAGCCTGCGCTGATCCATCTGAAGGGCACCGGTAGCGGTTATGAAGATATCACATTCCAGTCATCAACGGGCCACTTGTTCTGCCTTATCGAGGCCGTCAAAACAGGTGAGGATACCTATCTGCCCCGTATCGATGAATTTGACAAATCATTCTCCTTTATCAGAAGTTGCTGGCTGAACTTCCCGATCAGGACAGGCAATAAAGGATTTGAAGGCTTATCGATCATGCACCATGGGGGGGTTGAATATCTCCTGTGCCTCTGTGAGGGAAATGATTGTAAGGGCGGTGAGAAGGGTGCAAAACCGGGAAAAGGAAGAATACAGGTCTTTCAACAGGGTGCGGAACAATGGGAGCATGGCGGCACGATCACGCTGCCGAAGGCGGTTCGTTACAGGGACTATGTCAGTCTCGCTCTCCATAATGGTTCTTTAACCGTACTCTCGCAGGCTTCATCGGCGCTGTGGACAGGACATATCCGTTCAGAAGGTGGGGAGTGGGACGATCTCTTCGAAGATGATGGCCAGACCTATCTCTTCCCTCGCGATGAGAAAGGGAGGAGTATCTACTGTAACCTGGAAGGGGTCGCCTGGCTTGGCAACGGCCGGCTGGTGGTGGTATCGGACAAAGCAAAGCATGATCAGCCCGGGAGATGTACCAGGAAAGACCAGTCCATCCACATCTTCACCCTTCCGGATTGAGAGATTCTCTCATAGGAAATGCCTCCGGCATTTTCATCTTTTATGCTTGTGGCATTCAGAGGATCCATGTTATTTTTCACGTTCCCCTGGCCATGGCATACATCTGTTCCGGCAGGATGGCTGCCATAGTCTCGGTGCTGACCGTCCCGCACTTGGCAATCTCCACCACTACCTTTGCCAGGACTTCGGTGGATGGCAATTCGACGATGGTAACGAAGTCGTACCGGCCGAATGTGTAATAATGACTGAGGAGGGTCCCCCCGGCTGCATGGATAATCTGCTCCGCCTTTAGATCCCGCTTCTTTGCTTCCTTCATCTTCTCAATCGCCTTGTCAGACAATTTCCCCAGGATTATGAAGAGTGGCATAATGAGCGGGATAGCAATAAGGAGACATAAAGGTATGGGTGCCTTAAAATTCCCCTCCCAGAGATCGACAGAACATCCTAGATCGGTGGAAGATGAGTGCTCTGCAGAGACGAAGGAGGCATTGCAAATGAAGAGGTGCTCCCCCTGTTTCGAATGAAAATTATCCGGCATTTCCATACGTTATGCTCGAATAAAGAGCGTTTTATCGACAATTTGTATGAAATTTATGCCAGGAGAGAGGTCTTCTCCAGAATCGATCCCGGCAAAAAGACCGCATTTTCCTGCATTTTCCTGGCCCGGTTCACGATTTTAATAAAAATGTCACCGCCGTAGCCGGTCTCATTCATTGAACCTTGCGTATAAATGGTGGGCGATCAGCTGAAAAATGACAAAAAACAGGAGGAGCATGCCGATATCAAGCACCGGGCTGAAATGTGCGGGGTTCCCGTATGCCGCCTGGATCAGGTCATTGCCGTAGGTGAGGGGAGAGAAGTAGGAGATCGCCTTTCCAATCGGAGGCATGGCCTCAAGGGCTATGAAGGTCCCGGATACGAAGATGAGGGGGAGCCGGACGAGGTTTAACATCGACATGATATCCCCCGGGCTCTCGGTAGGGTATGCAGCAAAGAGAGTACCCATTGTCGAAAAACAGAGGGCGGTAAGGAGCATGCCGCCGATGAGCGAGAGGAGATGCGGGATGCCTGTTCCGAATGCGAGGATTCCAACGATGAGCGGGACGAGCGCGATCCCGAGGCTGTACATGAATCCCGACAGGCTCTCGCCAAACACGATCGCATGGAGCGAGACCGGTGCGGATATCAGCCGTTCGAAGGTTTTGGTCCGGCGTTCGATGGGGATCGAGACCGGTTCGATTGTCGATGAAGAGAAGAGGAGGGTGACTGAGATCAGTCCTGGGATCAGGAGGCCGAGAGGGACGTTCTTTCCTGAAGCGAACGCGAGGAACATGAACAGGGGAAAGAGCAGGCCGGATACGATGATGTTGGGCTTGAGGTAATAGATGGCCATGTCCTTCTTGGCGATCGCCCATGCTGCCCTGGCTTCGGCAGGGATCTGGCTTCCTCCCGGGTTATCTGCCATTTCCCCCTCCTCCAGTTGACGGTGCCTGGAGCCCGGTCAGGTGGATGAAGACATCCTCCAGGGTTGGTCCCCTGGTGGTCGCACTCACCACCCGGTTCTGGTGGACGCGGGAGTACTCCATGATCTCTTCGAGGAGGGTGGTCGGGTCATCGGTATACAGCCTGATCTTGTCCCCTTCTTTCCGCACCTCACTCACCATATGGAGGCGGGCAAGCGATGTGAGGGCTTCGTTGATGCCCTTCTCGAAGGCCACTTCTATGGACTGAACGCTCTGGATGGTCTTTTTGAGGCGTTCCGGGGAATCGATGGCGGCGATCCGTCCCTTGTTGATGATGGCGACCCGGTCGCAGGTGACGTTTGCCTCCTCGATGTTGTGGGTGGTGAGAAAGACGGTCACTCCCCGGCTGGTGAGGTCCTGGAGTACCTCCCGGATGATAAGGTTGCTCTGGACGTCAAGGCCGGAGGTTGGCTCGTCCAGGAAGAGGAGTTTTGGATCGTTGATCAGACCCATCGCAAGGGTGAGACGCCGTTTCATCCCCTTTGAAAAGCCGTGGACCCGGCTCCCCTTCCGCTCCAGGAGGCCGAAGGTTGCAAGAAGCGCAGATCCCCGCTCTTCCCGGTCCTTCTTTCCGACGTTGTAGAGTTCGCCGGCAAACATCATGTTCTGCCATGCGGTCAGGTCATCATACACGTTCGAGGTCTCGTACACGATCCCCATCTGCCGGCGTGCCCTGATGGTATCGGAAACGATATCCAGATCGAAGATCCGTGCCGTGCCGGATGTAGGAGTCGTGATCCCGGTGAGGATCCGGATCGTTGTCGTCTTTCCGGCGCCGTTCGGACCGAGGTACCCGAATACTTCACCGGGCCGGACGGTGAAACTCACGTTGTCGACCGCGACAAGGTCGGAAAACTTTTTGGTGAGGCTGGTTACCTGGATAGCATCCATGGCAGTATCCCGGGATGGTAATCATACCTGGGGTGGGGGATCTGATAATGCTGTATGAAAAAAAGGAGCACGGGAATACACGGAGGCTGTCAGTCAGAAGGAATTATCCTGATTAAGGAAAAAAGGACCTTCCGGGAATGTACCTGATGGCAGGACTCTCGCTTTTTTTGGTTTGAACCAGATCTGTATCTGAAGCTATTAGTCAGAAGATGGCGAATAGATATGAACTGGTACCGGATCGTCCCCGTTCCCCGGCCAATCCGGTCCAATCCAGATCCCCATGGAAGTTCATGTCCATCACCTGTTCCGGCTCCTCCGGATGCTTCTTGGCAGCTGTGCAGAGCATGATCCGATCACCGATGCTTTTGTCACCCCGGCGAATCGGGATGAATATCGCACAGCTCTTGAAGGAATACGGGATTGCACCGCCACAATCCGGTCAACCGGTATCACCCGGGACCAGTTGACCAGCGCCATCAGGGAAAGGGAGCGGCAGTCATCCCTCACTGACGGGACTATTGGCGATCCGCGGGATCTCGTGCCGTTGATACTCGCACAGTTCACGGAAATCCAGAAAGCCCAGGTTGACGTTTCATGCAGGGTCTGGGGGATGACCGTCTCACCCCGGGATCCCGAACCTGTGGTCCTCCAGCTCCGATCAACCATCACCCCCCTGTCCCTCGAGGATCTCCTCAGTCCAGGAATAACCCGCATGCAGCGCATCCCGGCTGCCCTGCTCCTCGAAACTGCCGGACAGATACCGTCACCGGGAAGTCCCCCTCTTATTGCCGACGACGGCCGGATCCTGATACCTCACGCAGACGATCCTGATCGCTTCTCCGGTCATTTGTATACTGCCCTCTTCATCTCCCTCGTTCGGGCAGGGATGATCCCTGAACCCGTCTTTTCAGAATTTATCCTCCAGACAGCGGCAGATACCGGAGTGATCCAGAATGGGGGAATCACCGCGTTTACCCGTACATTCGGGAGGGATGCTTTCGAACTGTTCGAAGCAGGGGAGGAATTGTTCTTCCGTGAAGGGATGGTTCCCGACATTCGGGAGCTCTTTGCGGTAATCCTCGCCAGGGAAGAATTGGAAAAGGATCTCTCGTTCGGGCGAGTGGAGGGTAATGCCGGCCACCTGTTTGCCGGGATGATACAGGGTGCATCGGGGGATGACCAGGAATCCGGGATCAGCCTTCTTCTTGAGTGTGCACGGACTCTGGCAGGAAGGGTGTCTGGTCGTGCTGAACCAGGTGACGGCCTCCTGAAAAACCTCGATCGGACCATGCAGGAGCAGGAACAGTTGCTCCGTGCGGTGAGCGGAGATTACCAGTGGAGAGCGGTTCCCCTCCTTTCCACAGTCCCGGCCTTCAGCCCGATCCTTGACCTCTGGCCGGAACGCCATCTCATTCTCTATAACCCTGACGAACTTGCCTTCCGGAGCGGAGATGCCACAAAGGCACTCCTGATGGAAGCATGGTACAGAGAGTGGTTCGGTATCCAGCCTCACGGGCATGACCTGCCGGATGATCCCTGGTTCCTCCGCCTTGTCAGGGTGATCGGACTCCAGAGAGCGGTCTGGAAGGGGTCCGCACTTCATCCTGGTGTAATCAGATGGATTGATCGGTTCTGCCAGGAAGAATATGCCCTGGTGAACCGCTGTGCAGACCGGGGCCGGATCAGGCGATTACCCCTCCCTGACCAGTTCCTGGAAGGGGTCCTCTTTGAAGGACGGATCGGTCAGCCGGCCAGCCATATTGAAGGCGATGCAGTCCGGCATGCCCTAGCTGCCACAGCCATTGCACGGTGGGATGCCGTGGCTGCTCCCGATGAAACATATCTGCAGATCATCACCGAACAGGTATGGCCATTCCTCGCACATCTCTGCCAGATCCCGTCAAAAGGAACGACTGGCGGGGGTGTACCGCATTCCAGCCAAAAATCCCCTTCCTATGCTCCCCATGGGAGCGTAGACCGTCCCGATACCATTGTACCCAGCCCTCACCAGCCTTCCCATACAGCAACCGGCAGGGCTCTTGCAGGAAACGGAATGAGCATCATCGGTGACGGCGATGGGATTTTAACCCCGGGGGGATCTCCTTTCAGTGAGACCAGGCCGGGGAGGATGAGCGGGAGGGGTCGTCCGTCGCTTGGTAAGGCACCTGGCGCCCGGGGATCCGGTGAACACGGACCTGGTATCCCTGCCACGGCAGATGCCCTGGTGGAGGCATGCGGCCGGAGTGAGGATCTCCTTGATAACCTTGTCGGAGCAGGTGAGCAGGGTGTCGAGGCTGGGGCTGACAACATAATCCCAGACCAGGGAGAGACGATATCTGATCTCTCAGGGCTTGCCAGGCAGATCGATTCTCTCGCTGAGACTCTGGAGCAGCAGCTCCTCGGCATGCAGGAGGGTGCCAACAGCATCGAAGGATCGCCTTCGGGTAGGAAGGGCGAAGAGCTCGACGGGTTGCTGAAGACCTCACGGGACATCAGGAAAGCGGCAAGGGAGTACCGGGACGCCGTCGAAGGGATGGAATTCCTGAAAGAGGCATCTGCCTCCAATTCAGCCTTGAGAGAGAGACGCACGGGGATGACAAAAGAGGCGTTCCGGGATCTCCAGAAGGCGGGAGTCGAATTCCAAAGGCGTTGTGCAACATCGGCTTCCGCCTTTGATGAGGGGGGCCTGAAGATCCGGTTGACTGAAGCACCGGGTGGTCCCGGGATACAACCCCCCACAACCAGCCGGGGACGGATGATCCCTTCCTTTGTTCCCGACACATCATATTCTCCTGATGTATGGGACAGTTTTTCGTATTTCGATGCCACGTATGATGACGGGAGCCATAGTGAGCCTGAAGGACCCTCAGGGACCGGGAAATCCCCGATGGAGCAAAAGCCGTATGATCCAGGTGAGCAGGCACTCACCCGCGAGGCAGAGCAGTACCTGAGCGCCCTGAAACAGAGGACGAAAAGCGACTGGGAGACCATCGAGGAGAAGGCGGAACGGATTCGGCGGATCGCCCTGTTCGAGTCGCACGCGGTGGGAGAGGACGATTATACCATCTATCAGCGCTTCTACCAGCCGGTCGCCGGTCTGATTGGTGTAGCACGGAAAAACATCCAGCAGGCCCTCCAGAAGAGCCGGGGGAGCCGGGACCTGAACGAGCTCATGACCGGGGATGATATTGACGAGGAGAACCTTGCCGCAGTACGGACAACGATGCGGATCTTCAGGGACCGGGAACGAGAGCCTGACCGGACCCGGTGGTGCCTCTCCCTCCTGATCGATGCGAGCAGCAGTATGCACGATGAGACCGTGGCAAAGAAACTCCAGGCAACGATCCAGGCGGCCCTCCTCTTTGGCGAGGCGGTCACCAGGATCCCGGATATCCGGTTCGAGATCGCGGCGTTTACCGACAGCGAATATATCCCGCTCAAACGGTACCTGGACGACTGGAACGTCCACCAGGGGTGCTATCTGATCCGGCAGGTGATCCATGCCACGGGGGGGACCAATGACGTGGGGGCGGTCAGCAGTGCGCTTGAGCGGATGAACCGTCTCCGGATGGGAACCGGGACAAACCGGATGGTCTTCGTCATATCTGACGGGCAATCAGGGGTTGGGGGGAGGGAGCAGATGAGAGCGATACTCAGGACAACCAGGGATACCCGGATATTCGGGTGGGGGATCGGCCCTGACATGGAGCAGGTTGAGGCAACCTATCGCCCCTACGGGACTTGGGTCAGGGATATTGCCGACCTCCCGCAGTCGCTTGGCGAGGAACTGCGGAGGGAACTTGGCCGCCCGGCCATGGCCGGCTGGAGGGAGGGCAGGTCGATTTCTGCGGAGGAATCATGCCAGGACTGAGCAGCCTCGGACCCCTGAAGGTGACCGCATGGCGATCCGGCAGCCGGGTGCCGGTTGCGACCGAACTTGCCATCGGGGAGATCCGGATCCCTGCCCCGGCAGAACCCTTCATCGTCCTCGTCCCCTCAACTATCTCCTCGCTGCAACAGATGTGGGATGCCCTCCGGATGCCGTCCCGGAACAACCTGCTCGTGACAGGGGAGTCAGGGTCAGGAAAGACCATGCTGGTCCGGTATCTGGGCGAGGTATACCGGCAGGCCCTCCTGGTGATGGCGGCAGGGCTCCATGACCCCCATGCCGCCGCCCATGCTGCAGAGAGGGCTGCCTCGTTCCAGACCAGGATTTTAACCTTCCATGAAAACCTCCGGAGGTCAGATATTACCGAACGGAGACATTACGGCGAGACAGGCGAAGAAAAGACGGGCTGGACGATGAGCGATGTCATGGATGGCATGGTCGCCGGGGACTGGAACGTCCTCTCGGAGATCAACCGGACCGGGGAGGACGTCCAGGCCGAGTTCAACGAACCGCTCGAGAACAAGGCAAAAAGTCTCCATCAGCGGGTGATCCGCGGACATCCCGACAGCCGTTTTATCGCGACGGTCAACCCCCAGAAGAGCGAAGGCAGGGGGATTTACGAGGGAAAGGTCATGAGCGGGGAGTTTGTGAACCGGTTCACAAACAAGGTGCACCTCCGGTTCCTCCCGCCGGATGAAGAGTTCGAAGTGTTGAAGGACTATGGACCGGGGGTTGATGATTCGATCCTTGATCGGCTGATCGCAGTTGCCAATGATATCAGGAGGGATTATACCGAGGAGCACGGGGTGGTCCCTTTCCCTGTGACAACGCGTGGATTGATCCGGGTTGTCCGGCACCTTGCCCGGTTCCCGGAGGACTGTTGCCTGCTTCGTTCCCTGTTCTGGCGGAAGGCGTACTGGCTCGATGACCGGATTCATCCCCCTATCGCACGGAAACTGGTCCTCGATCTCCTCGACCTCCATGATATTGTTGATGCCGGGGACCGGCGCAGGGAGCATTCACGGGTGGTCCGGGAAGAGGGGGGCAATGCCCCGCTGCTCCGGATCGGATCGGTGGCATATCCCCTCGGTCAGGGGGGGCCATACGTGCCCGATACCGAGATTGAGGAGGTCCCGCAGAACCTTGCCGACCTGGAATGGATCCTAAAAGACATCGCACTCGGTGAAAATATCCTGCTTATCGGGGAGGCCGGGGTCGGGAAGAACAAGATCGAGAGTTACCTCGCCCACCTCCTCAATTACAATCTCCTCGTGATTGGGATGAGCGGCGAGACCCGGGTCTCAGACCTCCTCACGTACCGGAGTTTTGGCGAGGACGAGGCAGGGAAAACAGGGGATACCGCGACGCTCGGTCTGCGTGCCCTCACTGACCCGGATCACGGGTGGATCATCGTGCTTGACGAGGCGAACAAGGCACAGCCCGGGGTTCTCGTCTCGTTTAATGACCTGCTCCAGGACCGGTCCGTCAGGTTGCCGGGAGGAAGAGAGGTCCCGGTCAGGGCCTCAATCTGTGTGAATATCAACCCCAACCGGCCTCCTTACGAGGTGAATGACTTCTCGTTCGAGTTCATGGACCGGTTCTCCATCCATACTATCGTTCACCTCCCTCCCGGGCAGGCGGTCGAAGTGCTGAAGAGGAAGTATCCGGGAGCCGATCCCGACTTTGTATCCGATGTGGTCCAGGGATATTATACCCTCCATCCCCTGTACAGCAGCGGAATGCTCTTCGAACCGGTGACGATGAGGAACGAGGAGGCGGCGATCGAACGGGGGCTTCAGTATGCGTCCAGGGCTGTCAACCTGGTGGATCTCCTCTGCAGCTGCTACGGGCCGAGGGATGGCCGGGAGCTGCATGCGGTACAGGCAGCTCTCTCGGCTGCGGGTTACGACCGGAACGTTCTTGCGGCCTCGGCTGCACTCGAACGATTTCGCACCTCGTGGGACCAGAAGAAAGGCGACGAGGAGAAGGGTATCGCCCTTGCAGAGACCTACCAGGCAATAGGAAAACCGCTCGCAGCAATCAGGGTTTTAAGGGAGATGATTCCCCACATCCCTGCCGGAAGAGACTGGGTATGTCACCTCCGGATTGCCGAGATCCTCCTTGCATGCGGCAGGGACGCCAATGCCTGCGATGAGATCAAGGCCGGGTTCTCCCCTGGCGGACTGCTCCTGATGGACCATGGGGATGAATACAGGGTCCTTGAAATGGAGGTCAGGGTCACGCAGGGCAGACACGCGTTCTCTGCTGAAGCAGTGAACCACCGGACAGGATACCCAGCCCTGATCACAAACCTCCCCTCATCACCGGCACCCTCCCTGCACAGGAGTGGAGGTGAGTATGTGCTTGTCGCCTCCGATCAGATGCATACCCTTGCCATCTACGAGATGGCCCAACCAGAGACAAAAATCCCTGCATCGCCATCACTTGCGATGATCGTCAGAGAGATGGTGCAGGCATGCGGGAGCTGCCAGGAATTTGTCAGGACCCTTTACCGCCTCCCTTCACCCCCCTGGACCAGCCCTTCGTATCGTGAGGGGGAGGTCAGCCGTGAACATCCGGCAGGCTTCCGGCTGGTTGCCACTCCGGATGGATGGGCGATTCATATTCCCGGAGAAGGTATGGTCCGCTGGAAGGGCGGGATATGTGCCTGGAGTGGGAGGGAAGGAGGAGCCCAGGTACCCTGTGCAGGCGATCCCTTCCGGGGCCTGGCCTATCATGAAGGGACCCTCTTCCTTATTCTTGAAGATACGTGTGCAGCTGCTGTGGGGATACGCGGAGCAGGATTCAGATCGATGGCTACTGGATCCTACCAGTCTGCCATCCTTGCCCCCCTTATTCGGACAGCATATCCCCGCCTTGAGGATCTCTTTGTCTATGCCCGGCCTCGTTCGACTGTCCGGTTAGGGTTCGGGGATATCCTCTACACCCTCATACCCGGCAAAGGGATACAGATCGGGTTTGTCGTGGAGGTGGACGGGTTTGGTCCGGTCATCTGGGATCTGTCTCCGTCCGAAGGGGATCAGCATCCGCTCTCTGAACAACTGGTGATCCCGTTCTCTCTCCTCGATGTCTGCGAAGAGAGGCGGAGGCAGGTACTTCTCCCAGAGACCCAGGAGCACCTCCAGGCCTTGCGGCGGTATGCGGCTTCCGTGTTCCTGAGTACCGTAAAGCCGAGGGATATGATAGCCGAATCAAAAATGAGCATGATACTTGCAGAGTTCCGGGAGTGTGCCGAGCCGATCCGGAGGGGAACCCAGCTCTCCAGGGGAGATATCCTGGTCTGCGACTCCAATGGGAGGGATCACCTGCGGTCGGTCTTCATCGTCCGGTTCCTCCAGGAAGGGGGCAGCAGTGGAGGGCTGAAAGGTACACCCCCGATTGTCCGTGGATTCTGGCTTGGCCAACCTAACCCTGTGGCAACCCTGGAGCTCGCCTCGCTCCCAGGCCGGTTCGGCCGGCTGAAGGTCATCGAGGATGACCGGTATGATTGGATCCTTAGCCACCTCGTTGCGTCATTCCAGGAGTCAGGGCATCCCTGGCAGTATGCACGGACCGGACCGGCTCACGATCCCCTTGTTCACCTTGAGATAAGCAACATCTCCCTGGAGTACCGTCCGATGGAACGCCTCTTCTCATTTGCTGTGGGCCGAAAGGGCGATGGCACCGGTCTTGTGATCAACCAGGCGGGCTATCCTGCCGGGACGACCGTCCTGCATGCCGGGGATGGCAGGGAAGTTCGATGGCAGGGTCTCCCGATCTCTGACATCCGGTATTACAAGGAACAGGACACGCTCGTGGTCAGCCTCGAAAACGACTTTCTCTCTGCAATGAACGGGATCCTCAGGGAGTCCGGGGTTGGTTCTTCCGGGATGGAGGTCAGGTTCATCCCGTGGTCACCGGCCGGGGAGAAGATCTGATACCTGCTGATTCCTCCTATTCCAACCAGGAATGCGTCTGCCAATGTGTGTCGATGATCGTCTCTCCAGATGGATCTTCGTCCTCCATTCACGGGGGATCAGGGGGATACAGCCCCTGCTCGAGTACAGAGTGGTCCCTTCCGAAGAATACCTCCTGCAACGGTATCTCTTTTATCGGCCTTTTCGCTCCAAAGAAATGCGAATGCCGATTGTCGAGGGCGACTTTCCTGTCGGTATCAGAATGGATCCCCTCTCATGGCTCCATTCCGTGCCCGATGAGCTGGACCCCGATGACCTCCCCTTCATGGAGAGAGTCCTCACCTTCAGGGATTGCTCCAATGGCGGTAGCTCCCGCCACTGCAGATAGCCGGCTCCGTTTCATCATCGGGTAAAACACCACCATTTCACCTTCCAGTGAGAGTGTACCGAAGAAAAAGTCGGTCCAGTCACGATCCCCGCCCACCAGATCGGACCCCAGCCTTGCGCGGATCCGGGGCAATCCTGGATGGGCATCTCCTGAAAGCGCCTGGAGACCAGGGAGTGCAATCTGCAGGAACGCCATGAGATTGGAGGGTGGCCCACCGGGAAGGACAAACACGGGTTTTCCCCCAAGCATGCCAAAGCCGACCCCTTTCCCCGGGCCGATCCGGATCCGGTGGAAGACCTGCTCCCATCCGAGGCTCCCAAGGACTGAGGCCACCATGTCATGGTCTCCCGTCCATGCCCCTCCGCTGGTGATCAGCGCATCGGTCTCCAGGGACAGGCGGTGCAGGGTTCGAAAGATGGCATCAGGATCATCCGGGACCAGGGCGAGGGTGGCGGAGCCCCCATATCTCCGGCACCATCCTGCCAGCGTGATGATGTTGCTTGCATAGATCTTGCCCTTAGGGAGGGGTTCTCCCGGCTCGATGATCTCATCCCCGGTTCCCACAATCCCGATTGCAGGGCTTCGGTATACCGGGATCCGGCTATGCCCGGCTAACGCAAGGAGCCCGGCCATGACCGGTGTTATTGATGAACCCTTTGAGAGAAGGCACTGCCCGAACGAGACATCACTCCCACGGGGCAGGATGTTTTTTGGTGCAGCCGGGTTTTCTATCAGCACCTCGTGGGATTCCTTTACGGCGAATTCTTCGGAGACCACTGCATCTGCCCCTTCCGGGATGCAGGCTCCGGTCAGGACCCGCACTGTCGTACCTGGTATGACACCGATATTGTTCGCGCCTCCTGCCGCGATGGATCCAACCAGGCGAAGCCGGACAGGATGATCCGGGGTCGCTCCAGCCACCTCACCGGACCGGACCGCATAGCCATCTTTCCGGGAGGAATCCATGGAAGGGGAATCAATAAGGGCATAGAGGTCTTCTGCGGCAATGCTGCCGACACTGTCAAGAAGGGAGATTGTCTCCGTGGAAAGCGGGGTAATATGTTCCAGTGTCAATCGCAAAGCATCGGCAAATCCGTGGGTCATGCCTTTCATGGTATCTTCCTTGTCTGATCGCCCCTCATACCTGGTGGGATTATGTCTTTTCCGGCCGGTCCTTGCATAGTCTCACACCTGTTGTTGTGGTAATCTGTCCACACCACCCAGACCGGGCCGGTATGTCCGCGCACCAGGGTGCCGGTGTGATCCCCGATAACCTGGGAATACGGAGGAGGGGTCTCATGTCGCTCGACTTTGACGGGGAGGTCACGCCCGATCAGATCGCCTGCGATAGCGGCAGCCAGGTCTGACGAAGCATAGACACCGGCGAGGTGAGGGAGCGGACGGTGGGATTCCAGGGGCGTCTTGGGAGGACCAGGGTGATATTCCGGGATCCCGGACGGGGTCCGGGAGATGGTCCGGGTGAGTCGCCTGAGGATAGTGATCCAGATCTCCTCCAGACGCTGGTCTTCCTCATCACCCAATTCCATCGGTCCTCTTCACCTCTGCCCTGCCCTCACCGAACGGTATCCCCTCCCTTATCAGCACGGGGGAGACTCGCTACACAGAATTCCCGATGGCAACGACAGGGTCATCGTTCAAACAGAGTCTCTCTTTCCGCCGGGATAAAAGAGTGATGGTCCTGATACCTCCTTTCCTGGTCAGTTATCCACATGCAAGTTCATATAAAAAAGTTGAAATTGGGATTCCCTTCTCGACCGGTACACTCTTTTCTCTCTACTCTCATCACCCGGCAATGATCGTGAACGCCTCATCACTCCTATCACTACAAGCGGGATAGCTGGTGCTGGTAACCTGGATCTTGTAATCAGATCCCGATGGGGTTGAGGAAGGAATTGTCACCTGGTAGGATCCGGATCCACCTGCTCCGATGGAGATACCGGCGAGTGTTTTCAGGGTGGCTGGCCCCTTCATCACAGCAATATCCACTGTCGGGCCGGGATTGCCGGTATAGGTCCAATTCATGGAAAGGATGTCGCCAACCTGATAGGTTTCTCCCCCGTTGGGAGTCGCCACGGTGATCGCCGGACTGACTGTGAATGAATCATCGCTCGTATCAGTCCAGGCAGGATTGCTGGTGCTGGTGACCCGGATCGTGTAATCAGACCCGAGGGGCGTGTTGTAGGGGAATGTCAGGTTGAAAGAGCCTGAACCTCCTGCCCCGATTGGATAACTAGACATGATCACTGCCAGTAGCTTCTCAGCTCGCAATGCCTCGATCCTGAGCGTGGGTCCTGGATTTCCAGTATAGGTCCATCGAATGGCCTGGGTAGATCCCTGCAGGTAGTTTTCACCACCATCAGGTGATATTACCATTATTGAGGAACTGGTATTACCACTGATGCTGAAGGGGGCATCGCTCATATCGGTGTAGACACTATTACTGGTACTTGAGATCCGGATACGATAGTCAGTACCGAGCGGGGCATTGATGGGCAACGTCAGGTTCAGCGATCCCGAACCTCCTATACCTACCGGAGCACCGGGAGCGATGACCGCAAGTACCGTATCTCCCCGAAGTGCCTCAATCTTCACTGTTGGACCAGGATCGCCGATATAGTTCCAGCTGATCGTACGCGTGGAGCCCTGCTGCCAGTCATCACCGCCGTTGGGGGAAACCAGAGTGATGGAGGCCCCGGTACCTGAAATGACCTTGAAGGGCCCATCACTCGTATCAGTGCAGGTGGAATCATTGGTATCGGTGACCCGGATCCGATAATCGGTGCCATAAGGGGCGTTCATGGGCACCGTGAGAGGAAATGAACCGAATCCGTTCTCTCCGAGGGGTGTACTCGGGGTAACAATTCCAAGGACTGTCTCTCCCCGGAGGGCCTCAATCTTAACGGCAGGTCCCGGATTCCCTGTATACTTCCACCAGATTCTCTGGCTGGTCCCCGGTTTCCAGCTCTCGTTGCCATTCGGCGCAGTCACCGTTATCGGGGCACCGGCACTGATACGAAAGGCTGCCCTGCTGGTATCGGTATACGCGGGAGTGCTGACGCTGGTGATCCGGACCCGGTAATCCGCCCCGGGATCCTGGTCGAAGGGTATCGTCCAGACAGCGAATCCTGAGCCGGCAAACCCGATGGGGGCATTCTCAAGGATCACCTGGCTCAGCGATGCTCCTTTGAGGAGTTCGATCCTGACCTGGGGACCTGGATCATCACGATAAATCCATGACAGGGTCACATCAGTCCCCCTGGTCCAGTTCTCACCTCCAACCGGAGTCGTAAGCGTGATCGAAGTGGGAGGAACAATACTGAACCCGTCGACAAGGGTGATGGACTTTCCATCGGGATTGGTGATGGTGACATTCCAGTCCCCGATTGCATCACCCCCGGTTGGAAGAATACATTTGCAGGTGATCAGATCAGAGGAGACCGCATTGACCTCCGTCGCAATGATGTCCGGATGCCCCGTGCGGTGAAGGATCACGGTGGGTTTCATCTCCCCGGTGTAGAAATTCGCCCCCTGTATGGTAAGGTTCACAGGGGAACCGGGGATGCTGCTGTTCGGGTCAATCGAACGTATTCCCGGTGTGATGGCCCCGGGCGCAAAGAGCTGGACCCGGTGGTTAAAATTATCTACGACATAGACGAATCCGGCGCTGTCCGTGGCAATACCATAGGGGTAGTCAAACTGCCCGGAACCATTCCCATAGGAACCCCACTGGGACAGGTATACTCCGTCACCACTGAACCTCTGAACCCGGTTATTGCCTCCATCGACAACATAGACGTTCCCGAGGCCGTCGGTTGCGATACCACGGCTGAAGTCAAATTGCCCGTTCCCGGTCCCGGCTGAACCCCACATAGTGAGAAAATCTCCATTCTTTGAAAATTTCTGCACGCGGTGGTTCACGGTATCGGCAACCAGTACATCATCATTCCGGTCAACGGCGACCGCCCAGGAATTCACCAGCTGGCCCGGACCAGATCCAGCCCCTCCAAAACGCAGGATAAATTCACCGTTCCCGTTGAATTTCTGGATATACACCCCATCAAAATCAGAAATATAGACGTTGTCATCGCTGTCCACTGCAACACCCCATGGTGTGTCGAACTCGCCTTCATCATTTCCAGGAGAGCCCCAGTGCGTCAGGTAGCCAAATGTACTGTTGAATTTCTGGACCCGGTAATTCCACGAGTCTCCCACAAAAATATTCCCGGTACTGTCCACTGCGATGCCGGTTGGACACATGAACTGGCTGGTTCCATTCCCCCAGGACCCCCATCCGCCCAGGTACCTGCCGTCAGTGGTAAACTTCTGGACACGGTTCAGGTTATAGTCCACCACATAGACCTTGCTCCTTTGTTTATCGACCGTGATATCATACGGGTGCCAGAACTGCCCGGGTCCGACTCCATCTGATCCCCACTCCAGGACGAATGAATTGTCCGGCTGAGCGGTAATGAACCCTTCCTGTAAACTCCCTGCCTGGTGATCGGGATTTGTCACCACGACATCCCAGATTCCGCTCCCGGCTCCATCAGCAGGAATGCCAAATTGACAGGACAGCTCCCCTGATGAGAGAACTGATACCGATGTTCCGATAATATCGGGATGTCCGGTCTGATTGAGTCGTACAGCGGTCTCATTCATCCCAGGCCTGAAACCCGATCCGAGGAGAGTGACCCTAACACTGGCATTGTTCACTCCTGTTGACGGATGAATATCAGTAATACATGGGGGTGGGAGCACAAGAGAAAAGCCATCCGGAAGAGACGCAGATTGTCCTCCCGGACCGGTAACCACAACATTCCATATTCCCAGCACAGCCTCATCAGAGGGAAAACCGAAATTGCAGGTGATGTTCCGGGAAGACTGAACCGTGACATTTGTGGCGGGAATATCAGGATACCCTGATCGGTTCAGTGCCACTTCAGTATCAGAAGAGCCGGGGTGAAAACCGGTTCCCGTGACCGAGTAGCCGATGCCGGGAGTTCCGATAACACCGGAAGGGGGATCTATCCCCAGCACGTGCAGGGATTCAATCCTGAAAGCACTCCCAAGGGTCACTGACTGACCATCAGGATTGGTGAGAACAACATCCCATATCCCCTCAGCAGCAGGATCTGCAGGAAGGTCAAACCTGCAGGCAATCCGTTCTGGGGACAGGACGGAAACCTCAGATCCTCTCACCAGACTCTGCCCGGCCCTTTTCAGATTGACCTGGGGTGCAGGCGGGCCTTCCTGGAAATACGAGCCGGAGAGGCTGACAATAGTCACTGGCAGTCCGAGAAAACCGGTATCCGGATCGATTGACCCAAGGACTGGGCTCCTCGCTCCAGTCGTGGTGTAATGCAGAATACGGGCATTTTCACTATCGGTGATGGCAAGGGCACCCCCTGGACTGAGGGCTATCCCGTATGGCTGGTTACACTGCCCATCAGCACTCCCAAATGATCCCCATGATGCGATGAACCCGCCGGTTTCATTCAACTTCTGTACCCGGTGGTTCATGGTGTCGGTGATGTAAAAATCCCCGTTCCCGTCAGTCACAACTCCAGAAGGAAAATAAAATTCACCGGGTCCGGTGCCGTTTGATCCCCAATATCGGATATATGCTCCCGTCGGAGAAAGAGTGTATATCCTGCGAAGAGCATCGTCAGCACAGACAATATTCCCGTTCCTGTCTATCGTAATCCCCCGGGGATTAAGGTAGCCTTCCCCCCATGCGGTAAACAGGTAGGTCCCGTCAGCCTCAAAAACCTGGATCCGCTGGTTCCCGTAATCGGCGACATATACCCTGTCTGCAGGATCAAGTGCGATATCGCACGGAGCATTGAACTCTCCTGCTCCGGTTCCATAATAGCCCCACGAAGTGACAAACGTTCCGTTTCCGGAAAAAACCTGGACCCGGTTGTTCATCGAATCACCTACATAGACGTACCCGGTTCCATTGATGGCGATACCCCATGGCCAATGGAACTGCCCCTCTTCTGCACCCTGGGTCCCCCATGAGCACAACCAGGTCCCATCAGCAGCATACTTCTGGATCCGGTGATTTCCCATGTCGGTTATGTAGAGGTCCCCAAAGGCGTCATAGGCAACACCCGTAGGTAGGATGAACTCGCCGGGTCCGGTTCCGGATGCCCCCATCTTGTTGACAAAGGAGATTACCGGCCTGAAACACTGGATCCGGTGGTTGTTGCTATCCGTTATAGAGATCTCACCATTCGAACCGACAGCAATACCACAAGGATGAGAGAATTGTCCGGCAAGCGAACCCTCAATGCCCCATGATGAGATAAAAATTCCATCCGGGGTGAATTTCTGGACCCGGTGATTCAATTCCTCCACGACCATGACATTCCCGCCACCATCTGCAGCAATGCCACGCGGAGCGGTGAACTTGCCATCTCCGGAACCAAAGGAGCCCCACTCTCCCAGGTAACTTCCGTTCAGATCGAATTTCTGGACTCGGTTATTCTCAGTATCGACCACGTAGACCCTGTCGCTCTGGTCGACCAGGATGCCACGCGGATGATAAAATTCTCCCGGTCCGGTCCCTGATGAACCGTCACCGCCATTTTTCCCCCATTTGGCCAGGAACACTCCCGTCGGGTCGAATTTCTGGACCCGGTGATTCCCGTGATCGACGACGTATACATTCCCTTCCGAATCGCACGCGATACCCTCCGCATACCAGAATTCGCCATCCCCCACCCCATCTGAACCCCAGGCATTGATGAACATCCCCTCATCGGTAAATACCTGGACCCGGTTATTCCCAGCATCGGTAACAAGGACAGTTCCGTCACGATCAACAGTAATTCCAGCGGGGTATTGTAAGAATCCGTTCCATTCACCGAGACTACCCCATTCGGTGAGAAATGTCCCGCTTGATGAAAATTTCTGGATTCTGTGGTTATTGCTATCGACTACGTAGACATTTCCTGCCTGGTCCGATGCAATGCCAAGAGGGCTGGAAAAATTTCCAGGCTCACTGCCGAGTCCTCCCCATGTCCCGTTGAACTGGTACCCGACCGGTACGGCTGCCTCGCCCCCGGCGATCAACACTACACAGAGAACAAGTCCCAAAAACAGTTTCGTCACAATGGTCTCCCCTGGCCCTCATCCATCAGAAGGATATTCAACGCTTTCCAGAATGGCAGACATGCATCCCTGACGGAGAGTATAGAGATAGCCGCCTGGACGGGATGAAGATTCATCTTGCATAAAATACGGCGAGAAGAGGGGGTCTCCATACTAATTCCTATAGGCATATGCATGAGAAAAATAATTGGATTGAGATCATCCATCTGATGGAATCATTTTCCCTTTTTCTTATGGACTGATAGCTTCCCTGCAAGATACCCGTCGCTCCAACCGCTCAAAGTAAGAGAACCACTCCTCACTATGACCGTCGCATCAGAAACAAACGCTCCTTTCCCGGCCAACGCATTCAGTGTTCCGGGAAACCCGGGGAATGGTGATCTGATCTGAGTTCGGGCGGCTAAGAATGAGTCTGGTCAGGTCCAATGTTCTGAGGTCAGATAGGAACTGAGATCAGGTCTCTTCGGAAAAATATGCTATGAAATGAAATGGGAACGCTCGCGAAAAGTCTGGGTGCCACATGAGGGTTCGTAAAAACGGTGCGCGTCCCCACTCCACTAACCACCACCTTGATTGATGGTCAAGGATGAGATTATAAATCCAAATATATATATTTATCTCAAGATAGAGAGGGAAAAGCCAGGATTTCGAATCCCCTCCTTTCGAATTCCTTCTTTTTGTTGTTCAGCGTTAAAAAATCCTCTTTTAGGATGAGAGAGAGTGAGGGGATTCCCCTCCTCTCTCAGATGGTGGGTGTGGTAAATACCGCGTGCAGGGTATGGTCCGACATGATATTTTCAAAGGTAACGACCAGGCTCTGGATGTCCACGACGCCCTGGTTCTCGGAAGAGGGGCTGGGTGGGTCCTGGACGACATCGATCGTAACGCTGTCAATGGTAAAGGAGGTGAGCCGGGATCCTTTCTCCCCAAGGACCAGGAACATCTGGTTCTCTCCAGGCTGGAGGGGAATGATGCCGGAGGGGGAGATCTCACCAGCGCCAAGACGCGAGGTGGTGATCGTATAGGTTGCCGGGTTCTCCGGCTTTGTGACGACCAGCCGCACCTGGGCGGGGGTTCCTACCGCTGTTTCGTTCTTCACCAGGTAGGAGAAGGTATCCGTCCCGCACCATTCCGGGGACGGGGTATAGGTAAATGATCCATCATCGCTGAAAACCAGATCTCCGTTCAGGGGGGACGAGATGAGAAGGGCGGTAAGGTTGTCCTGGTTCGGTGGAAAATCATTGATCAGTACCCCTGGCCTTTCAACCACGAGTGCTGAATTCTGCTGAAGAGGAAACTCATCTGAACATGCAAAAGGAGGGCTGACTATCCTGGCAGCATAGATCGGTGCTCCGTAATTGTTCGTTCCGGCAAATGAATCGCATTCATCGAGGAGGGTCACCGTGTCGATATACCGCTCTCCTGGCACAGGACCATATGACCAGGTGATCGTCACGACCTTGCTCTCTTCGGTCCAGTTGCAGGATTGGATCACGCCCTCCGCAATAATCTGGCCTCCACCGTTCTCATCCAGATCGTAAATGTATGATCCATCAATACTCCCCCATGTGCCGACCAGGGAACACTCCGCCGCAGTCGCCGACACAATAAACAAAAAAATGGCTATCAGGCCGGAAATGAGGATCTGACGTTTTTTCATGCAGGAATATAGATGAGTAACAATATTTCAATCTTACGCTGATTTTATCAAATCAGCCTCTTCAGAATGTAAAAAACCGTTTTTACGGAAATAAAACAGGTTTTCTACCGGTAGCCACCGTGAATCCAACAGGCTGAAATCCTCTATCGTATCTGTACTCCCTATGTGATAGGCATACTTTTATTCGATGTGCCAAGAATTCCCCTTTCATACGGCATCATAATGGTGGGGGTAGCAGATGCGAATTGTTGCTTTTAACGGGAGTCCCCGGGCAGAACAGAGTAATACTCATGTCATGGTGGCGTCCTTTCTTGCCGGGGCAGAGGATGCGGGTGCGGATACGGAGAACATTTTCCTATCGAACTATTCTATCAGGTATTGCCTTGGCTGCTTTGACTGCTGGCTGAAAACACCAGGGACATGTGTCCAGTCTGACGATATGGAGGAGTTGATCAAGAAATACCTCTCCGCAGATATCGTCATCTTTGCAACGCCGCTGTATATCGACAATGTTTCCGGGATCATGAAGAACTTCATGGACCGGCTCATTCCGATGGGAGATCCCCATTTCGAGAAAGATCCCCACGGGGAGGTCCGGCATGTTTCGGGAGAGAAGAAGAACCAGAAATTTGTCATGATGGCAAATTCCGGCTTTCCCGAACAGACGCATTTCCAGGTTCTCCGCCTCCTCGCTCAAAGGTTGGCCAGGAATTTCGACACCATGCTCGCGGGTGAGATCTACCGGGGAGGGGGGTCCCTGCTTCAGGATGAAGAACTGAAACCGTGGATCGATGCCTACAAGATGCAGCTCCGGAAAGCAGGATGGGAGGTGGTGAAGGAAGGAAAAATTACCCCGGAGACAACGTTCCGTCTCGAACTGCCATTGATCCCGGCTCCAGAATACGTTGACATGTTTATTAAAAATGCCAATGCATATATGGACCGGATGATCGAGATCAACAGGAAGGGGTAGGTCTCAGCGTTTTTTCTTCATCGTCGCTACCCTTTTGGAGTTTTGGAAAACCTCCTCCCTTACAGTTCACCATACCCTCAGAGTGATAGCCTGGTATCGGGCCAGCTCCCGTGCCATCACGAGGACGACCATTGCCTCCTCATCCGGTCCGAGCCCAGAGAGGAGGAGTCCTTTGTTATTCAATGCGGTGAGATCACGGGGATCAAGGGCAAAATCAACGGCAGAGAGGACATCATCTGCCCCGCAAAGTGACGCAAGGGTGACTCCCCGGTATGCATACACCACACTGACCCGGGGATTGACATGGATGTACTCCTGTTCACTATCCTGGTGCCCACTCTCTTGAAGAAGAGGTGTTGGGTCGATGCTGGAGATTACTCTTGTTTCAGATAAAACAAGATGTGAGGTGGCTGCTCGTGCTCTATCCGGTCTTGAGGCCTGAATGTCCCCTAACAGATCCTGCGAGGATACTGCGCGCCGGGACTTCGCTGAACTCCCACAGAAACAGGTTTGGTGCGACCGGGTGCAATCCCGGTCGCCGGGTAGGTTCACTATTCAGCCGGCCGCGAAGGGACGAGTCCCCTTCAGAACCACTTGAACAGCGAGAAATTCCTCACCGGGAACAGGGGGCTGAAGAACGAATTCCCGAAATCCTTCGAGATCGTATTCTCCGGGGATATGGGAGAAGTCGGGGTGGGAGTGGGGGTACTGGTTATCGTGTATTTTGGAAAGATTGGTGATCTCCCGGGATATTTCGTTGGCCCAGAGGTCGGGATTGCACTGGGAGCATTGCTGAACCAGGGGGTGAAGAACGATTGTTCGAGTGAAGGGGAGAGCGTTGCTCGTGGTGAGGGAGTCGGAGTGGCGGTTGGGGTGGGGGTAGGCGTTGGGGTGGGCGTCCCGGTCGGCGGATCGAGATAGTACTGCCAGTATGGCTGGTTGGAATTGATCACGGCTTCCCATTCGTCATGAGGTAGCTCTTTCGGGATCTCCTTTTCCAGGGCATCTATTGCCTGGATAGCCTCCTCAGGGGTGCATACCCTCCAGGACTGGGTCGAGTAATCGTAGCAATAGTAGGTGGTCTCTTCCTCAGCTGCAACAATCCCGGCAGCAGCTGCCAGGAAGAAGAGCAGGAAAAGCGTGGTCAGGACTCGTACGGTCATGTGGCATCCCTTTTTGTGCATCCACTTCTTTCCTCAAACTTTAAAAGATTTCTCAATCGGGAGGTTATCATAATGGATTGACGAATTAGATGATTACACTCAATCGATTTTCATTCATCTCTTTGGCATGAGGGGAAGTCCTCCTGGTCTCCCCGCCTTCCAGATCGTTTCACCTGACCAGAGGACACCCTTTTGAAATCCCTGGATCCATACAGCGTTGACCCTCATTCCATTATCCGCACATTTTTCATACCTCGCCTCTCAAATACTCTCATGGAGCTTGGCATCTCAAGCTATTGCCTGATCGGTCGCCCGCTTGCAGAGACCCTTGATACGCTCTCAGGGATCACCGACCTGATCGAGGTGATGGACGAGGGGCCTCATCTCATCACCGACCCGGCAGTCTTTGAGAGCTATTCGCAGGATTTCGTCATCCACGCCCCCTACCACGGGATGAATATTGCAAGCCTCTTTGAGAGTATCCGGAGGGCGAGCGTGGAGGTGATGATCGACTGTTTTGCTATTGCAGCGGAGATAGGGGCACCGGTTGTGATGCATCCCGGGTACCATGCATGGAACACTGAAAAAGAGGCAGCGGATCGGCAATTCGAAAAATCCCAGCATCAGCTCCAGGAGTCTGCTGCCGATCATTCGCTCATGTTCTGGTTTGAGAACATGGGGGAATTAAATTATTTCCATTTCAGGACCCCTGATGACATCCCATCGCTTGGCGATACCGGGTTTTGCCTCGATTGCGGGCATGCGAACCTGAACCACTGCCTGCCGGCATTCCTTGAGACTGACTTCTCACATATGCATATCCATGATAACGATGGCCGGAAAGACAGCCATTCTGCTATTGGAGAAGGTACAATCGATTTCCGTCCGGTCATGGCAGCACTGGAACGAACGGGGGCGACGGCTGTTCTCGAAGTAAAGGACCTTGAGGGGGTTCTGGTGAGCAAGAGACTCCTCGAAGGATTGTAGGGGAGGGGTACGAGGACCATTGCCGGGATGCACCCACGACATGTCCTTATCTTCCGCTCCCCTGGAACTATTTTACATTCAGCAGCACTCACTTCTGTATGGACCTGTCATTCTACCTCCAGCCGGTTTCCATCGTTATCGAGGCGATCATCTGCATCATCGCCATTGCTATCGGGATTCTGAATAAGAAGATCTATGGATGGTTTATTGCCCTCACCTTTGGCATTTATGTCGTTTACGATATTATCGCATTCATGGATATCTCCCTCTTACCGAGCGTTGTAGCCATCATCTTTCTCGTTGAGACTCTCTCGATGTTGTATGTAGTGTGGATCCTCTATAACGAGCATTAACAGGTGAATCTGGAATGGGTATCGTCGCTCACAGGCGCTGATCATGAACATGCGATACCCTCCCGGCTTTAACATTGGTAATCCTGATGCTCAGAACGTGACCATCCTTCAAATGAGAAGGTAGGGGGGATCACCTTCCGAAAATCTCCTTCAGTTCTGCGTGCAAATCCTCGGCATAGGTCTCGCTGTAGACGCCATGCACGGTCCCGTTATACTGGTGCCAGGCTTTGGGTGAAAGGGCCTTGTTGTAGAGTGCCTTCCCTTCAGCGAGAGGGATGATCGGGTCGTCGGTAAAGTGGAACATGACCAGTGGCCGTGGGGGCAGCTTCAGCAGATATCTTTCAGGCTCGATCGAGGTAATAAACCGCTGCACGTCCGGATTGTTCCCGGCATCGACCCCGTAAGGACCAGAGCTGACAACAAACGCACCCTTAATACCCGGCTCGATTCCCGCGGTGATGATCGCAAAACGGCCGCCCATGCTCTCACCTAGTACTGCGATAGCATCCCCATCCAGATCTTTCCGGGTTTGAAGGTAGTCATAGGCGATGAGCACATCGTAGATCTGTGCATACTGGGCGGGCATCTCCCTGTTGCGGTAGGCAGTGTAGCCTGTTTGAAGATCCATCGGTGAGACTCCCTGCGTTTCGCCGCCGTTGCCCCGTTCATCCAGGGTGAGCGAGGCATACCCGAAGGAACAGAGGGCATCTGCCATTGCCCAATCTCCTTCCTTTGTGACCGTGGCTGCGGGCAGGACGATAACGACCGGTGGGATCTGGACCTCTCTCGGGAGGCGCAACAGGCCATACACCATCGTGTCATCGCTCTGGTAGCTGATCTTCTCCAGCGTGCAGTTCACCGTTTCTTCGAGAGGGGATACCGTGATGGGTGGCAGGGTACGGCCGCTCACGGAGAGGAGGCTGGATTCATCGAGTGACCAAGAGGCCGTATCGGTATTGTCATTCACCTTTGAAAAGGAGGAGAATATCCCGGCCATTATAAGGAAGATCACAATGAAAATACCGATCAATAACGCGCGATTTTTTCCATTCCTGGTATTCGTACCCTTGGTTTTTTTGGCCATGACTCTCCTCAGCAGTTCTCCCATTGCAATACCATGGGGAAGAACGTTAAACTGATCGCTTGAGGGTGATGGGCCAGGGAGTGGCCGGCAACCCCGTGCCATTGGTGGATCATCCACAGGGGTTTCTCTTCAGATGTGGTGGTAAGGGGATGAAATTTCATAATCCAAAAAGGTATACAAAAGTATAAATAAATCCATCAATGTACTTATTTGTACATGAATACCAAGTACGTGATGCCGCTGGACTGGGGAATGCCGTCCCCAGGACGGCAGTGAATGGCCATCAGCCCGAACAATACCCTCCTTTCCAGGTTATCCCCATAAAGAGGATTATACCTCTTCCGGGAGTCGATCCGTTTACCCTCTTTTGTGCCCTGAAGATCACCAAGGGATATATCCTCGAATCGATGGAAGGGGTCCCAAGAAGGGCGGTCCGTTCCATAATCGGTATGGAACCGGAGTTTGAGATCGTCCTTGGAGAATCTCCGGCGATTTCCGGAACATACCCTGGCGGTTCCCTCTTCCCTCCTCTTTTGGGGGATGATCCGGTCAGCCAGCTCCGGTCTTTGTCCTCGCGGTTCTCGTATACACCGGGAGGCGAGGGAGACTTTGACGGGGGCTTTGTCGGGTACTGCAGCTATGACATGGTGACCAGTCTTTCGGGTGGGCATGTCCAGGCAGGAAGGGATGATATTCCCCTTGCCCGGTTCATGTGTTCGACAAGGGGCATCGTGTACAATCATGTGCAGGGGTCCTGCCTCCTCTTTGAGGATATCCTCCTCCCTCACGGATATGAGGGAGACGAGGCGATACGTCTGGCACAGCAGCGACTGGATGCCCTGGAAAAAAGGATACAGGATATCCCAATACCAGCTGGCACCGGCACTTGCAGCCCTGCGATGGGGGCATTGCCGGATCCGGGGCAGGAGGACCAGGAGGGATACCTGGAGATGGTAAGGAAAGCAAAAGGACACATCATGGCAGGAGATATCTTCCAGGTCGTCCTCTCACGGAAGATTACGGTGCCGTTCAATGGTAACCCCCTTGATATCTATTGCCGGATCCGTTCCATCAATCCTTCGCCCTACCTCTATTACCTGAACTTCGGGGACGAGGCGATCGTCGGATCAAGCCCCGAGATGCTGGTCAAAGTCCAGCGGGGAGTGGTACAGACCGTGCCTATCGCAGGCACCAGGCCACGCGGAAAGGATCCGGAGGAGGACAGCCGCCTTGCTAAGGAACTTCTCGCAGATGAGAAGGAGCGGGCAGAGCACCTGATGCTGGTCGATCTCGCCCGGAACGATATCGGGCGTGTCTCAACCTTCGGCTCGGTCACGGTCCCGGAATTCATGGAGATCGAGAGATTCTCGCATGTCCAGCATATCGTCTCCCGGGTCTGCGGGATCGTTGCCAGGGGAAAAGACCGGTTCGATGCCCTTGCCTCCTGTTTCCCGGCCGGAACGGTGAGCGGGGCACCGAAGATCCGTGCGATGCAGATCATCGCAGACCTGGAGGCATCCCCGAGGGGGTTGTATGCCGGGGCAGTCGGGTATTGCGGGTTTGACGACCTGCTCGAGTTTGCCATCGCCATCAGGACCGTCCGGGTGAAGGGCGGTCGGGCCGAGTGTTCAACCGGAGCCGGGATCGTGGCTGACTCGATCCCTGATCGGGAATTCGAGGAGACCGTGCAGAAAGCCCGGGCTATGGTGAGTGCTGTCGGGGAAAGCGGGGGTGGACCATGAGGGTGGCTATCATCGACTGCTATGACAGCTTTACCTATAACCTCTACCAGCTGGTCGGCCAGCTGGGGAGTGTGCCTCTCACAATCCCCTGTGATGCACTGCTTGAGGAGGTGAGGGACCAGGACCCTGAACGGATCATCCTCTCCCCTGGCCCGGGAACGCCGGATGAGTCCGGGATCTGCCGTGACGTGATCAGGGAGTATGCCGGGAGCATCCCGATCCTCGGGGTCTGCCTTGGGCACCAGACCATTGTCCAGACATTCGGCGGGAGGATATCCCGGATGCTGGTTCCTGTCCATGGAAAGACCAGCAGCATCGTCCATACCGGCGAGGGCATTTTTTCCGGGATCCCGTCTCCCTTTACCGCCACGCGGTACCATTCACTGATGGTGGATCCTGCATCTCTCCCGCCGGGGTTTCAGGTCCGGGCCGTCTCTTCGGATGACCAGTGTATCATGGCGGTGACGCATCCTGACCTCGGGGTTACCGGGGTCCAGTTTCACCCGGAGAGTATCATGACCCCAACCGGAAAACTCCTCGTGAAGAATTTCCTGGTAGGATCGTGTGGAGGGGCATGATGCAGGCAATTCTTGCCCGTCTAGCAGACGGAGAACCGCTCGAGTCCGACCAGGCAGCGGCGGTCATGGAGATGATTGCCACCGGGCAGGCTACCGGGGCACAGATCGCCTCGCTGATCACGGCCCTTCACATCAAGGGGGAGACGGCAGAGGAGATCACGGGCTTTGTCCAGGTGCTGCTCCGCCATGCCCTGACCATAAAGCCGCAGGTCCGCGGAAGGTTCGTGGATACCTGTGGGACCGGAGGGGATGGTTCCGGGACCTTCAACATCAGCACGGCAGCAGCCTTTGTTGCAGCCGGAGCCGGGATCCCAGTGGTCAAGCATGGGAACCGGAGCGTGAGCAGCTCGTGTGGATCCGCAGATGTCCTGGAAGCCCTTGGTGTTCGGATCGACGTCCCACCTGAACGGGTCTGTTCAATCGTGGAAGAGACCGGCATCGGGTTCCTCTTTGCCCCTGCCTTCCACCCGGCCCTCCGACATGCCGCGGCAGTCCGGAAGGAACTGGGGTTTTCATCGGTGTTCAACCTGCTCGGCCCGCTGCTCAACCCGGCCGGGGCACCGGCTCGGCTCTGCGGGGTGTACAGTCCTGCTCTTGTCGACCGGTTCTCCCATGCCCTCCTTGCACTCGGCACCGAGCGGGCGATGGTGGTGCATGGCCAGGGGCTCGATGAGATCGCGGTCTCCGGCCCGACCCTGGTGGCTGAAATTGACCAGGGAGCGATACACCAGTATACCGTCACCCCTGAAGCGTTCGGCATCCCCCGGTCCCCGCACTCGGCCCTTGCCGGCAGTTCACCGAAGTTCAATGCAGCGATCATACAGAAGATCCTCTCCGGGGTTCCCGGGCCCGCCCATGACGTGGTGGTCATGAACGCGGGGGCTGCCATCTACCTCGGCGATGGGGCAAAGGACCTTGGCCATGGGATTGAGAAGGCAGAAGACTCGATCACTTCCGGAGCAGCTGCCGGACGTCTCGCGGCACTGATCCGTGCTTCCAGGGGCATCCCATGATGCTCGAACAGGTCCTCCGGGCAACTGCAGGAAGGGTAGCCGGGTTGCGCGGGGCAGAGGAGTATCCCCTGCCTCCCCCCTCTTCCTCCCGCAGCCTGAATGAGGCGATTCATCAAAAGAAACCGGGAAACCGGATTATCGCCGAGATAAAATATGCCTCTCCTTCCGCCGGGACCATACGGAGAGCGGGTGACCCGGTGGGGTTTGCCCGGGACTTTGCCCGAGCCGGTGCCACTGCCCTCTCGGTCCTCACCGAACCGTACTATTTCCACGGCGATTCGGCGTTCCTTCCTGCGATTCGGCCGCACGTGGATCTCCCGCTGCTCCGGAAAGACTTTATCATCGATGAACGACAGCTTGCAGAGAGCCGGGCGCTTGCTGCCGATGCGGTCCTTCTCATTGCCGGCGTACTCGGGGACCGGCTGGGTGATATGGTAGACCTCGCGTTTGCATACGGACTTGAACCGCTCGTGGAAGTGCATACTGCACACGAGGTACAGGAAGTCCTGTCGACCGGCACCCGCCTTGCCGGGATCAACAACCGTGATCTCAGGACGTTCAGGATCGATCTCGGTACCACGATGAAATTGTCACCCCTGCTCCGCGAGGGAGGCATTACGGTGGTGTCCGAGAGCGGCATACTCTGGCCGTATGACATCAGGATCCTCAGGCCGTCTGCCGATGCATTTCTGGTCGGGAGCACCATCATGCGGGCTCAGAATCCCGGACAACGACTGGAGGGATTGATACGCGGGTAAAAATATGCGGCATTACGAGTGTCGGTGATGCGATCATGGCACAGGAGGCAGGGGCCGATATGATCGGGGTGATTGCCTTCTCGCCATCCGCCCGTTGCATCGAGCCGGACATGATCCGGGAGATCTTCGATGCCGTCCCAACGCTGTTCCAGTGTTGTGTATCCCATGGGCCATCTTCCAGGGAGATGGAGGCACTCTGTGACCTTGCCCCGGATGCCATCCAGGTACCCCCGTCCATACCGATTCCGGCATCCTGCACGGCCATGGTATTCCGGAGTATCCGCCCGGGCGACCGGATACCCGATGATGCCGATGTCCTTGTCATCGATGCCAGCCACGGGAGCGGCAGGCAGTATGACCGCGCCTATGCGCTGTCGGTAGTGCAGTCGGCACGGGTCCCTGTCTTTCTTGCCGGCGGACTGACCCCGGATAACGTCGTAGCAGCGATCAGGACCGTGCACCCCGCAGGGGTTGACGTGGCAACGGGAGTGGAATATACACCGGGAAAAAAAGCCCGGGAGAAGGTGAGAGCATTTATCCAGCGGGCAAAAGAGGTGAGGGGGTGAGATCAACGGCACGGTTCGGGGAGTATGGAGGCCAATTCGTCCCCGAGAGCCTGATGTATGCCCTCAATGAGCTTGAGGAGGCGTACCGGACGATCATACCATCGGACGAGTTCAGGGAGGAGATGAAATATTACCTGACCGAGTATGCTGGCCGCCCCACCCCCCTCACGTTCTGCCGGAATCTCTCGGCAGACCTCAACTGCAGGATATACCTGAAGCGGGAAGATCTGCTGCATTCGGGCGCCCACAAGCTGAACAATGCACTTGGCCAGGCGCTCCTGGCAAAATGCATGGGAAAACAGCGGATCATCGCAGAGACCGGGGCAGGGCAGCACGGGGTGGCTACCGCCATTGCCGGGGCAGCGCTCGGTCTCCCGGTGGAAGTATACATGGGAGAGGAGGATATCCGGAGGCAGTCCCTGAACGTTGCACGAATGCATATGCTCGGCGCAAAAGTCATTGCGGTCGCGTCGGGATCACGGACCCTGAAGGACGCCATCAATGAAGCCCTCCGGGACTGGGTGACGAACGTGCAGGACACCCACTACCTGATCGGCTCGGTCGTCGGTCCCCATCCCTTCCCCTCGCTTGTGCGGGAGTTCCAGACCGTTATCGGGAACGAGATCCGGGAGCAGGTGATGGCAAAGGAAGGCCGACTCCCGGATGCCATGGTGGCCTGTGTCGGGGGAGGATCCAATGCCATCGGGATGTTCGCCCCCTTCCTCGATGACCCGGTGGAGCTCTGGGGGGCGGAAGCCGGAGGGGAAGGCCTGGCCGGGCGGCATGGTGCTACGCTTTGCGGGGGAACACCAGGGGTGCTCCATGGATCATACACCTACCTGATTCAGGATGCGTTCGGCCAGATCCTCGAATCCCACAGCATCTCTGCCGGCCTTGATTATCCCGGAGTCGGGCCCGAGCATAGCTTCCTTCATGACACCAGGCGGGTGATCTACCGGCCTGTCACCGATGCAGAAGCGGTGGATTCATTCCTGTATCTCTCCCGGACCGAGGGGATCATCCCGGCCCTTGAATCTGCCCACGCGGTTGGACTGGCGCGACAGATTGCCGGGGGTCGGGGACCGGATGATATCCTCATTATCAATCTTTCCGGCCGGGGCGACAAGGACGTCGCCCAGGTTGCAGGGCTGATGGGGGGTAATCCATGAACTCCCGTATCGATGGTGCATTCCGGTTGCGGGAAGGCCCGCTCATCGTACCCTGTGTTGTGGCCGGTGATCCTTCCTTTCCAGAGAGTCTGCAGATCTCCCGGGAACTGGTTGACGCAGGGGCGGATATGCTCGAGATCGTCATGCCATTTTCAGATCCGGTGGCTGACGGCCCCGTGATCCAGCAGGCCGGCTCCCGTGCACGTTCCGCGGGAATGACCACAGACCGGCTGTTTGACCTGGTCCGGGAGGTACGAGCAGAGACCGGGATTCCCCTGCTCGTCATGACGTATGCCAACATCGTGATCCGGAGAGGGATCCGGAAATTCTACCGTGATGCCGCAGATGCGGGAGCCGATGGGGTGGTGGTTGCCGATGTGCCGCTCGAAGAGGCAGATCCATTCTGTGCTGCCGCACGGATGGCGGGGATCGATCCCATCCTCTTCGTAAGCCAGACCACCTCCCCGGAACGCAGGGAACAGATTCTCGCAAAAGCAGGGGGATTCATTTACCTTGTTGCTGCCCTCGGGGTGACCGGGACCCGGGAGGACCTCTCACCGCAGTCCATCGACCTCCTGAAAGTGGTCAAAGAGAGGACGTCTCTTCCGGTCGTGCCGGGATTCGGGATCTCTACACCGGAACATGTCCGACGGTATACACACGCAGGGGCTGACGGGGTTATCGTGGGTTCTGCCCTGATCAGGATGATCGGTGATAGGGGATCTTCCGGTTCAGGACCCGGAAACAGGATTGGGGATCTGGTAAGAGCGATGAAGCTCGCTGCCCGTGGAGGATAAATATCCCCAGAATTCTCCACTGAGAGCCCCCTGTAAGGGATCGCAAACCACCATCCTTTTCCCTGGGGATACCAAAAATCCTCTCAGGAATCACCGATGAAGACCATCCTGTATTACTTTACGGGCACGGGAAATTCACTTGCCGTAGCGGAAGGATTATGCAGACGGCTCCCCGACTGCGAACTCGTGCCTGTTGCGTCCGTGGCCAGAGATCCGGGCCGGATCGCTCCGGAGGGAGACCGTGTCGGCATCATCGCTCCCGTGTACTTTTCGGGCCTTCCCGCCGTTGTTGCAGACTTTGCCCTCCGGCTCGACCTCGCCCGGGTCCCCTACTCCTTTGCCGTACTGACCATGGGAGGTTCTGGGGGAACCCCGGCCCTGCACCAGCTCGAACGGATCCTGACCCAGGGACCGGGGAAGAGAGGGCTTGATGCGGGCTTTACGGTGAAGATGCCTGGGAACTATGTCCTGATGTATAATCCGCCGAACGATGCCACGATCGGAAAGATCCTCGGCAAGGCCGATCGCCGCATCGAAGAGATTGCAGGGATGGTGGAGCAGGGAGTCCAGAAACGACCGAGGATGCCGGTGTTCGGCTCTCTTGTCCAGCACCTGATCTATCCAAAGTTCATCATGGGGGTCCATGATGCTGACCGGAAGTTCAGTGTCGATGACCGGTGCACCTCCTGCGGGATATGCGCGAAGGTCTGCCCGGTGGAGAATATCCGGCTGGAGGAGGGACGGCCGGTCTGGCTCCATCACTGCGAGCAGTGCATGGCCTGCATCCAGCTCTGCCCTCCGCTGGCGATCCAGGCAGGGAAGAAGACGGAGCAGCGGCAGCGGTACCATCACCCGAATCTCAGGATCAAGAGACCCGCATGATCTCCGCTAGAAAAAAGGACACGGATCTTTTTTAGGGATACCTGTCGTTGCAGGGGACCAGGGGATAAGGGGAGGACCCATCCCTTATCACCCGCTGCTATACCTCTTCGCAGCTCTGGTAGTTCCCTGCCGCGATAATATAGATCTTCCCATCACTTCCCACCGCCCGCCGGAAATAGGTATTCTTGTAGAATACTCCCGTCTGCAGAGGATTGCTGTACACATACTCCACCCAGCCTGTCCCGTCTGCTATCGCTGCGGTGACGATCTCATCACGGAACGGTCTTCCGGTTACATCGGTTTTGCCATGGTAATTGACACCAACCTGGCGGATATTGTCGCCGCTGGCCACCAGGGTCACGTTCGTATCGTATACAAATACATAGAGGTCAGGGTGTTCGGGGCTCTTGTAGGGGGCTTCGCCCGCATTGATGCGCCGGAACGTGTCGGGAGTGTTCCGCCCGATATCGGCAGCGGTGATATTCACAAGGGCTATCACTTCTGCATCAGTGAAGGTCTGGCGTGCACAGCTGGCCCCAAGGTAGTGATAGATGACCCGCTCATATTCGCTGACCCCCTGGGCATCCCGCTGGAGACGCACGTTCTCAAGTGCCTGGCCAAAGGCACTCACCAGGGTATCCGGAACATCTTTGCTGAACACGAAGTAGAAGTCGTTCGTGCTCAGGGTGTAAACGATCTCATAGGTAGTCGGATCCTCAGCTGTCTTCATCATCTGGTGCCGGCCGGCAAGATCGCCGGTAGCCCAGAGATCAATCTCCCCTGCCTCAAGCATACGGAGGAGATCCTCAGGCGCCGGGGCGTTGATGATCCGGGAGGTGTTCACGCCGCGGTCAGTAAGGAGGGTGTTCTCGATCGTTCCCTCAACAGCCCCGATACGGAACCGGTTCAGATCGTCGGGTGAGGCGATGGTGATATTCCGGTTCATCGGGGCATAAATGACAAAACTTCCGCGGGTGAATGGCCCGACCCACTGATAGAGAGGATCCCGCTCCGAAGAGCGGACAATAGAGAAGAGCACGGAGCTCCCGTTCTGAACCTCCCGGAACCCTTCGGCAAGCGGGACGATCTGCACATCTTCCCGGGAGAGGTTCACCCCGATGTCTGCGAAGACCGCCTCCAGGATCCCGACGCCAATACCACCGGCTGTCCCGTTCTCCTCGAAGTTGTAGGGTGCCCACTCCTCGGTCAGGTACTGCAGATGGGAGAGCCCGACGAGAGGAACGTGCCGTCCGATAATCGCGTCGTACGTGCTGATCCCCCTGACGTCCTTATCAGCCTTCAGGGCATCCAGTGCCTGCTGGAAGGACTGGACGGTTGCATCAGGCACGTCACGGCTGAAGCCAAAATAGATTGGGATGTCGGGGAATGTGTAAACAATCGTGAAGCTATAGGCGTTGCCGGTCAATTGCCTGGCGAAATACCTGCCGGATGTCTGCGAATAAGCCCACAAGTCGATCCCGCCTTCCTGGAGTTCGGTGACAAGTGTCGAGACATTTGTCTCCAGCACGAGCTGGCTCTGGTTCACCCCGGCATCCAGCAGCTGCTGGACGGCGGCGTCATCTTCTATCACTCCGATCCGGTATCCCTCCAACTCTTCAGTACTGGTGATGGCGATCCCGCTGTCAGGCCGGGCAAAGAGGACGGTGGTATAGGGATAGATGGGCCCGGCCCATTTAAAGGAGGTCTCCCTTGCAGGAAGCCTGGCAATAGCAAAGATCATGGTCTTGTTGCCGTGCAGGGCCGCCTGGTAGCCCTCGGACCAGGGGACCAGTTGTATCTGATCACGGGATACAGGTCTGCCCATCTGTTCGGTGACCGCCTCAAAGAGGTCGATTGACAACCCCTGCAGGGTTCCGTTCTCCTCGTAGTTGTAGGGCGGGTTCTGCTCGGTATAGATAGTAAGACTCTCGATAGGAATTCCTGCATCGCCAGGAGGGAGCGATGTGCAGCCGCATATAAGGAGCATCAGTCCTACGAAAAGAAGCATCAGACCGTGGAAAAGGGAGGTTCGGGAAGGTAGCATAATGGAACATAAATCAACAGGTTTTATTAAGCCATCGCGTGTTCCTGCACGATAGGATCATACCGCACCTACCGCGAATTGTTCACCGCTGAAAAAGGGGTATCATTTCTCTTCCAGGATCTTCTGCTTCTCCTGCTGGAACTCTCCCTCGGTGAGGTACCCGTTCGCCTTCAGATCGGCCAATCGTTCCAGTGAGGTCAGGCGAGCATCAGAAGGGGTTGTATCTTCCCTGCACCCGGAATTCCTTACCTCGGAGATGAATCCCGCTGCGATGATACCGGCAGGGAGGGCAAAAAAACCGATACCCAGGATGGCAACAACGGCACCAATGATCTTGCCCTGGACCGTGACGGGGTAGATATCGCCATATCCCACCGTGGTCAGGGTGACGACCGCCCACCACATGGCATGGGGGATGCTGGCAAAGGCTTCCGGCTGCGCATCGTATTCTGCATAGTACATCAGGGTCGAGGCAAGCACAAAAAGGACCGCCAGGATGAGGAGGCTCACGAAAATGACGTACTTCTCCCTCCGGAGAGCCCGTGCCATGAATGATGAAGCCGCAGAATACCGGATCAGTTTCAATGCCCGGAATATTCTCATGATCCGCAGCACCCGGAGGAACCTGAGGTCGACCGGGATGAGGAACGGGAGGAAGAAGGGGACGATAGCCAGCAGGTCGACAATGGCAAGCGGGGTGAGTGCATACCGGATCCGGCCGATGACCGGCCGGTGATACTCCTGAGATTCGGTGCATACCCAGAGTCGCAGGAGATACTCGATGGAAAAGATCGTGATCGAGAAGATCTCAAAGGCAAGGAAGAACCGGTAATACTGCAGGAGAAGGACCTGAACGGATTCAAGCACGACGGCTATGACGTTAAGGACGATCAGGATGATGATGAAGATCTGGAAATACTGGCTGGTCAGATCGCGTTCCCTGGTCTGTTCAAGAATTTCAAAGGTCCGGTGCTTGATCGCGTTGTACATGGATTATTTCAGGGGAAGGGGATCCCCTCTATACTACAGCGTTCTCCTGTATTTGGATTTAAAACAGATGATCCGATTCCAGGGATTTGTTATACAGGAAAAGGGCAGATCGTGCGAGATGATCGGCAGGTGTAATTCTTTGATATTCTCGCCGCAGATTGGAGAATCCCTTTGTAAGGTTCGGAAAAATCAGGAGGATTCCGGGTGCTCCACCCGTCCCATGAACAGGATCAGCCCGGTTTCGTCGTCCTGGATGAGGAAGAGGAACGGGTGATCCGCCCTGAAGACGGGGACGGGTAGTGGTCCCGCGGGTGCCATTGCACGTTGGATGACTACCGCGGTAGCCGCTGCCGCCTCGGTCCCTTCTTCGTTCACGTCAACGAATGCCTGGTGGATCACGTCACCGATGAACAGGTTTCTCGTCCCATCCATCCCGGAAAGGTCAGCATCCGCGGTAAACGCGGTTGGCATCCCCATGGCCGAGAGGGTGGCTGGCAGGGTGTACTTCGTCTCCATGGTGAACTTCGGGAAATACACCATCACCCGCTGGGTCGTTAGGTTCTGCTGCAGTCCTTTCAGCCATTCGGCAGAAAGCGATCCCTCAAGGTCAGCCAGATCTCCATCCTTAGGGAGGAGGATCATCATGGAAAGATGTTTGCCTGAGTCGGATTCGTACGGCATCAGGAGCACCTGGAGATCCCCGGTCTCCATGTAACCATACGTCGCATTGGTGTCGGTCCGCTGCATCATTGCCACCGGCAGGATCGTTCCGTCACTGGTCCGGAAGTCCTGGATGCTCGTCTCTTTCTCGTCGAACTGTTTCTCCCAGGTCCCCTTGAAGTAGACAGCGTTGGTGATCACCAGGCGGGTGAGCGAGTTAATGGAGCCGGCGGGGAGCAGATCCCTGATCTTATCATTGGTCTGCTCCTCGACCCATTGATTGATCGTAACCCGTGAATCATCGGGCTTTGTGATGAAGTCCAGGTTGGTCGCCCTGGCTCCGTATACTTCATCTGCCACTGAGATGTATCCCGGGAGGAAGGGGTAGGTCTGCTCCGCCCAGAGGGCGTTTGCGGTCCGGAGCTGGTACGCAGAAGACCCGTTGTTGATTCCGCCAATGATCGCCTGGTATCCTGCCCGCATTCCTTCGGAATCTGCCGGGAAATAAAATACCTCCCGGATCTCGCTGGCGGTATCGCCACGGGCTCCCTCATACGTGATGGCAAGCGCCGATGAGATGCTGAATGGTGAGAAGAAGAGATTCTCCCCGCTGTTTTTGGGGTCTCCTGCAAGGCGGGAATAGAGGTCCAGGGCAAACAGATTGTTTGCAGCAACGATGCTCTGCGGACTTCCAGGGGGAGTTCCGGGAGGATCAGTAGTATCAGGGGTGATCCCTTCCGGTGGCAATTCTTCCGGAAGGGTCCCGGGGCTGGTGCAGCCGGCCAGGGAGAGGGCGGCAATCACCAGGGATGACAGCAACAGGAGCGAGATGGCGAGCTGGTTCATGATCGGGATATTGGCGTCCCTTTGATTAAACATGGCGTTGAGTGCGGGAATTTTCGAAGTGATGGAGGGGGCAGTCCATTTTTCCTGTGAGAATTTTCATCAGAGAAATCTTCCGTCCTTTGTGAAGAAGAGATTGTATTGTGGGGGATCGCTCCGGTGAAACGGGAATCCACCGTCACGTATTTAACAGACCATTCCGTATTCACTCCTATCAGTTCCTGATAGGAACACACAGCCGATTCCGGCTGGAACAGGAGTGGAACGCACCAATGAAACAGACCGTACCTGGAAGCAGGACAAAGCCGGGATTCCTGAAGATCAGCGGGGTATGGGCGTTGCTCGTCATCGTCCTTTCCCTCCTCATGATCCTTCCTGTGGGGGGGCAGATCACGGTCGTCCCCCCGGAGGTAACGATCACGGACCTGGCGACCTATCACATCGGTGACACGATCATTCTGTCCGGCACCACCAACCTGGCACCTGGCAATGATCTGCTGGTGGAAGTGCTCTCCCAGTCCTTCGGACCCACGCAAGAAAAGGCAGGCGGTACCTTCTTTGGGGTCTCCGGGACAACCCTGGTCCGGAAAGGGCCGGGAGAAAAGAATACCTGGTCCTTCTCTTTTGATACGGCCACCTTTGGACCGGATACCTACCTTGTCACGGTAACCGGAGTAACGGTGCCGAAGGCGGTGGCAACCTCGTCATTCTCTCTCATTGCATCCACCCTGACCCAAACACCCCTCCAGACCACGCCCCCGACCATGCTTCCAACTACTATCCCCACCGAATCAACCCCTCCTCCCACACCAACTGGCCTTTCAGTGATTCCGCTTGTCGGAGCGATCATGCTGACCCTGGCAGGATTCGGCATTGTGCGGAGAAAGGGCTGAATGTCCCCTTTGAAAATCCTCCTCCCTTTTCATCTTTTTTTGCTGTGTCATTTGAAAGGCAATCATGATTTTTTTCCCACCGTCTCAGTACCAAACCTTCTCTCAGAAGATACGAATGAGAGAGAGCCGGATTTCGAACCGGTTCCTCCGACAGCCCGAACAGTTTTTTCTAAAGCGGAAGGGTAGGAGCACCCTCATGAGACGAGGTTTCGTATCCGGGACGGAAGAGAGATCATACATCAGCTTCCTGATATTGTTCCTCTCCAAAAAAGATGCTCTCGACCGGGATACCTGGTTCTCATTCTGTGCCCTCCATCCTTTTTGCCGCGTACTTGGCAAGCGCGATGATCGTAAGGATGGGGGGTGCACCTGGCGCTGCGGGCAGGACGGAAGCATCAACGACGTAGAGGCCGTCAATCCGGGTCATGAGTCGGGTATCCACCGAGAACCCTATCCGAGCCGTGCCTCCCGGATGAGATCCCCGGAGCGGAAGCGAGACAAACGTGGCAGGATCAACCCCTGCTTCGGTGAGGATCGCACCAGCAATCGAGGCCCCGCATGCCAGCTGCCGTGAGTCGGGCTCGGTAACCCCTTTCTCGATGGTCTCGCCTACCGAACCGCTTGCTTCATCCCTGATCTTCACCATCATACCAAGGATGTCGCCCTCCCCTGCATCATGACCAGCCGCTTTGAGGGCGGTCACGAACTGGCGGGCATAGTGGGTCAGGATGAGGCTGCTGCTGTGCGGCATGTATGCCCCCATCGGCACGTCCTGATGGAACCCGATCCCGGGGCAGACTCCGCCAATCGATGCAAAGGTATCACAGAAGAGCGGGGAGGTGGGGATCCCGATACCCGCGAGGAGACGCGGGGTCTCCATGGCTCCGGCCGCGATAACGACGAGATCATCATGATACTCCCTCGATCCGCACCTGACCCCCGTAACCCTGCTGCCATGGGTGAGTATCCCGGTAACTGCCTGGCCGGTCACGAGCGCTGCACCGAGCATTAGTGCACGCTCCACAAACCGGACCGCGTTCCAGCGTGCCTGAACGGGGCATCCGAGGCTGCAGCGCCCGTCCCTGCAACACTCGCCAGGATCGATGAACTTTGGCATCTTCTGCACTGGAAAACCGAGCCGGGACGCGGCCTCCATCAGGCGAAATGTCCCTTCTCCGATCAGTTCGTCAGGGAGCTCCCGGACCCCGAGCTCCCGTTCAACCTCGGCAAACTCGGACGATAAATCGATCCCGAACGCGAGCAGATCTGGCTCAAGGCCGCGGAGGGCGTTTCCGGCAGAGACCATCGTGGTGCCGCCGAGGCAGCAGGTCCTCATCAGTTTCACCCCGGCATCCACGTTCTCGTAATACCGATGGGCATCCACCTCGGGGATTGCCGGGCCCCTCTCGATGATCAGGACCCGGTGCCCCGCCGCCGCAAGTTCCTTTGCGACGGTTGCCCCCCCAGCCCCGGATCCGACCACGATTGCCATACACAAGAGAGGGTGCACGGGGATGATAAGGTACTTGGCGCCGCTCCGGGCTTGCGTTTCTGATGGTTCTCGGCCTGGTACGAACGGGATAAAAAACATTCTGAGAAGAGCAATGCCGCCACCAGGATTCCTTTGAGACTGGCGGGTCCCGGCTACCTTTATATACCAGGATTCGTTATCTGATGCTATACAGGAGGAAAGAGAATGGTTGAATTTGGACCTGTCCAGATGGTCGCGATCGGATTTCCCGACCCGCACAAGCTGAAAGGAGATTTACTCAAGGAACTGCTCGCGCTCAGTGAGAAGAAGTACATCCGACTGATCGGGCTCCTTGGCGTGGTGAAGGATGCGAACGGCTTGATCGAATCGGTGCAGATCACCGAGCTCTCCGATGCCGACCGGAAACGACTGGGAGCCGCTGTCGGAGCGCTGATCGGGCTTGGTGCCGCTCGCGGAAAGGGTGCCGTGGCCGGGGCAAAAGCGGGTGCTGCTGCGATGTCAAAGGAGTTCGGACTCAACCACAAACAGATCCGGGAGATTGCTAGGGACATTCCCAATGGAAGCGCCGCCGGATTCCTGCTGATCGAGCATCTCTGGGCCAAGAATCTGAAGGAGATAGCGCTCGCACAGGATGGAATCATGCTTGCAAACGGGTTCATCACTCCAGACTCTCTCATGGCACTTGGATCAGAACTGGCCGAAGGAGTAAAAGCTGCAGAAAAGCTCAGCCAGGCATAACCAAGGGGTATCAATCCCCTTTTAAACTTCCCGGTCATTCCCATCAGGGTCATTGGTTTTCACACTCGAGGAGGGCCTGGAAGAAGTGACCTCTCACCACAACGATAAGTCAGGCTCTCCCTGTCACCCCAGGGAACGATGAGATCAGAGTCGATTTTCCCATTCTCATTTCGGTGAACCAATAGAGAGACTGATCTTTTCGGACAACTATCCCGCGATGAAAGGACGCCTTCGCAAATGGCATATACAGAATTCAGATGATATCGATCGCAACCAGTTCCTCGATCTCTTCCTCTTCTTCATCCTCTCTCTTTCGCCGCTTCTTCTCCGGCTCATCATGCAGGGGTGCTGCAACCAGGTCTTTCAGCCAGCTGAAAAATCCCATACTCATCTCCTTCCCAAAAATCTGTCTGTTTCATGGTCTCTGCATCCTGTCCTCTTGTTCGCTTCTGCAGATCCGATCCATCTCCTCTGAGAGAAGGTACACTGTCCTCTGATCAGGATCCTATGCTTCACCCTGATCGTTCACCAGGTTCCCGCTGTGCTGCCGCCCCGCAATGACTCCCCTGATCCCACCCCGCGGGTCCGGGACATCCCCTGTATACCGCGGTATGACATGGACATGCAGGTGCATGACGGTCTGGCCGGCTGCCTCCCCGATGTTGACACCAATATTGTAACCATCGGGGTGAAAGCGGTTGTGGAGAAACCTCTTTGCCTGGTCGATGACCTCAAGGATTGCCATCTTCTCTTCCCGGGAAGCTTCGAAATAATCCGCGAAATGCCGTTTTGAGATGATCAGGAGATGGCCACGGCTCACCGGGAAGCGATCGAACCTGGCAAAAACCAGGTCATTATCGATGATCACTTCCTCCAGGTCCACCCTGCAGAACGGGCAATCCCGCTGTCCCATGGGGAGATCACGATCCTCTTGCCTGCTGTTCATCCAAGAGAACCGCGATGACCGGTTTCAGCTTGTACTGGTCCGATCCGGTCCTGATCACGGATTTATCCACATTGAAGTCGAGGGTGAGCGTCAGTGTCTCCTCCGGATCAAGGTCAAATCCACGGTTCAGCTTGAGCACCCCGCTCGGGACCGAGAGATCATGGGTGATACCATCAACGGTGATGGTACCGGAGTCGATCTTCAGGCGGATCTGGGTGTATCTGCCAGGATCTACGGTATTCTGACCGATCTCCCTGCTCATGTTCACAAACTCCATCAGGTCAACCATGGTGGTATCGTTGATAACCGTTATCCACCCTGCGGTATCAGGATCCTCCGATTCAATCACTGTCATCTCTTCGTTGCTCTCGTTGATCGACTGGTTTGCCAATGCCCGGTGAACACTCACCTCGCTGATGTTCAACCACAGATGGGTAATCGTTCCCCCGTCCTTGATCTTCGGAGCATCCTTAACCGCAATTTTCAGGGTCGCCTGCCCGGCTGGAGTGGACGCCGGCCCTGGGATTATACTGCATATTCCATTGACACAGCCGCAGTGGCCGGCACCACAGTCAATCGGTCCCTGGCATACCTTGGTGCATGCGATGGTGGAGCAGTCGGGTTGGTTGCGGATATTGACACACCCGGTCGGGTGGCAGCACTGCGCTGGCACACAGTCTGAATCCTTCGTGCAGGAGGTCGGATCTCCTGGAATGAGTGTCGTGGGAGTGAGGGAAGGGGTATCGGCTGAGGGAGGGATTTTCGGGGTATCAACCGGGGTAACCGTTGTGGCGGTGGGGGGAGGGAGTAGTGGGGTATCGACCGAGGTAACCATCGTGCGAGTGGAGGAGGGCGTGGCATTGGGAAGGGAGTCCGTCGGCTGGGTACATCCGGAACACAGGATGAATGCCCCGGCCAGGCATACCAGGAGCAGGAAGGCTGATCTTCGTTCCATAGCTGAATGGATATTGGTGCAGGGAGATAAAATCTACCCCTCCTCATATTCATGAAAATTGGTCTGTGCCTGTAAGAATGGGAGGGATCCTTCCCCGACGTTCGATGCCAGATACGCTCTGTTCCTCCCATCTCCGGGATTCCGTCTTGATCGCTTATTTGAAATTGCGATTATTTTAGTTCAATCGTCAAAATAAATTCAATTCAGCGTCTGACGCCACCTTTACATGATCAGGGATCCCATAGGTATGTGGTGAAGAAAATGGGAAAGACACCGTGCATCACCTATACCAGAGCGGGCACCGCACGCAGATCCGGCAGGGGGGTATCCATGGATATCGCCGGATCCCGGTATTTTATTGTCCCTGATGATGTTCCATCGCTCCTCTTCCACAAACCGGTGGATGTGGTTGATCCAAGCGGGGAACGTGAAGGGACGGCATGGCTTTCCCCGATTCATGGCCCGGAGAAGCATGAACTGACCACGTTGATCGAACAACACCTGTACGTCATTGGGTTCCGTGACCTGGGACGGATCCTTGGTGGCGAGGCCATCGCGGTCCCGGTCCGGGAATATCATCCGATCTGACACCATTTTTATTCCTCCCCTCTCATCGGGACTTGAGCCTGTGCCGTAGCGTTCACCAATTGAGACTGGTTGTGAGCAGGCATGGCAGTGAATGCCATTGTCGCTCGTACCCCTGACCTTCTTGGAGAAGATGAAGGATTAGCGTTCCTGACCGTGGGAATCAGAATAATTATAAAAGAGCAGGTATTACATCCGGCTGGATGTCATGGTTCACCTCATTGAAGACCCGGCACTCCGGAACAGGCGGGCAGTGTTCCGGGATCGGGCTGATGCAGGCAGACACCTGCTGCCTTCATAAAAGAGCACAGTCCCGTGGAACATCCCCTGATTTGTGCGATCCCGGCAGGCGGCGTTCCGGTAGCGCTTGAACTGGCGGAACGGTTCCGGGCACCGCTGTTCCTTGGGATCGTGAGGAAGCTGAAAGTCCCCTGGAATCCAGAGGCCGGTTTCGGCTCGATGACCTGGAACGGGAAGATCTACCTCAACCAGGAGCTGGTCAGGATTCTGAGCCTCACCGACGATGAGATTCGACTGGCTGTCGCAGAGGGACACCGTTCGATCCGGGAACGGATCGAGATGTATACCGGACGAGGCTCCATCCCCCCCGTTGCCGGCAGGATGGTTATCATCACCGATGACGGACTTGCATCAGGCTATTCGATGCTTGCAGCGGTGGAAGCATTGAGAGCAGAGAGTTCAGAGAGGATCATCATAGCCGTGCCAACCGGATCAAGCGGGGCGGTTGCAGTTCTCCCAGGCCTCGTCGATACCCTCATATGCCTGAACCTTCGGGACCACACTCCTTTTGCCGTCGCGGAAGCGTATGAGAACTGGTATGACCTTGACGATGAAGAGGTGATCCGCCTTCTCAATCGGGCAAGGAAGGATCGCCTATTCTATGGAATAACTTGAGAGGACCCGGGAATGACCCAGCCCAAGCGTTCTGCTGTTTTTACCGGCCGTGAATTGGTATATGACTTGACATCGTTCAAGTGAGGATGCTGCCAAGAAATGGTAAGGGGAGGGTTTAAGGGGATCCGGCCCTTCCCAGGATTTTTTTGCCCTCATCTTTTTCGATTCGTTTTCCTGTGCAGAAACCTTATGGCAAAATTTGAAGCGTATCCATACCTTTTTCATCACCCTCTTTCGTATTCCCTCGTATCAAAGGCCAGGGACGGAAGGAGCACGTTCCCAGCCGGATTGGAACGAGGAACGATGAGATGAATCAGAGAGGATCAGGAATCATCGGTGAGCGGCATTTCCTGGCGATTCCATGGCTATGGGCGATACTGCTTATCGTCCCGCTCGTACTCCTGATCATGCCAGCCGGAGCAGTGACGAATGTCATCAGCACCGGTGACCAGGTATTCATTGGCGAAGAGGGCTTGGACGTCAGCGCCGCTGTTCCGGAAACGGCACACCAGATCGCCTGGTTTTCCCCGGGATCGAACCCGCAGACCGATGTGCCGGCAATGATCGTCCCCCTGGGGGATACACATAATTTTTATGTCTCCCCGTCACAGTTCGGACACGCGACAGGGATCTGGTACAGCTGGAACAGGACCGTCATCGGCCCGGCGTTCCAGGTCCAATGCCCTGCCCTTAGGTTGCGGGTATGGAACCAGGAGACCGGTGAAGATGTTTCCGGGCTCGGTATAACACCGGGAACGCTCGTGAATTTCCGTATCGAGACCAATATGGCATCGATTACGCGGAGGGCCGGGTATGATCCTGCATCAGACGGGTATCTCTCGATCGTCCTGATCACCCCGGCCGGGGCAACCCTTACTGCTGTTGCGGGACTCAATGGCACGCTGCTCCCCCTGAGGAACCTTAACGTCGATTCCTCGCTCTGGTACTGGGTCGCCCCCGGAACCGCTGCCGGCTGGGATACCGCGGCCCGAAGTTCATCCGGATCCCGGCTGTACCCTTCGGGGACCTACACTGCACGGCTGGATTACAATGTAAACCAGCTGCAGGACAATATCGAAGGGAGTGCCCTCTTTTGCCGGCCTCTGCCGGTCCAGGTAACCCTTGATTCCGAGCAGGTGACGACAGTATCGAACACAGCTGAAATCGTCCGGGGGAATCCGTTCACCGTCACGATCACAGGGGTCCCGGGGACGGAGTATTATCTCTGGGTCCGGAATACGGGAAGTATGAGCGGAAACCCGGGCGATCAGCCGCCCATTATCACCCCAAGTCAGGAGGGCGTCCGGACCGATCCCATGAATGGCCCGTATCCCATCGGTTCGCATCCTATCTCGACTCGGCAGGGAATGACGATCCGGGACGATGTGCCTCCTTCTCCTGCAAACGGCACCCCGTATTATGCCCTTGTTACCCTGTCTGGAAGCGGGGTACGAACCGTCCAATGGCAGACCTCCTCTGCCACTGAGGATGGACGCTACACCATCCAGGTCGAACGGATATCGCCAGGAGGGGTGCCATCCGATGAGGTCAGTATCAGGGTTGTCCGGGGATCGGTCAGCATCGTGGCTGGCGTTCCACGCTCATTTTATCTCGGGGAGCAGGTCCTGCTCTCCGGGACGAATACCGAATCGGATACGGTATACCTCTTCATGACGGGTCCGAACCTGCCTTCATCAGGCGGGAGTCTTGCCAATCCCCGGATTCCCGTCATTACAGGGCAGCCGGAGACATTTACCGCAGTGCCGGTCGATCCCGACAATACGTGGGAATTCCGGTGGCTTACCGGGAACCTGGGGATAGATGCCGGGACCTACTCTCTCTATGTGGTCTCGGGACCGGCTTCGCGAAATGACCTCTCCCTCTGGAGGTACTCGATCAGCGCCATCACGTTTGCCCGGCCCTTCGTGACAGCCGGGGTCCGACAGAGCATAATAGCTAGGGGGGATCCGGTCGAGGTGCGGGGGAGGGCAACCGGGGATCCCTCTCCTGGCGTGGCAATCTGGATCTTTGGTATCAACCGGTTTCTGTATGATACCGAGGAGATCAATGCTGACAGTTCGTTCACCTATACCCTGGGGGAAGGTGAGACCGCTGATCTTGCGACCGGGCAGTATTACCTTCTGATCCAGCACCCGGGGTACACGGATACGCTTGATGTGTATCCTTCACCCAACCGCCAGCTGGTCCTCTCTTCGTACCCGGTCCCGGGCAGCCCCCTCTTCCGGGTGGGGGGTGCCGGAGCCCTGATGAGCTCGCAGGCAGCCGATGCCCTGATCCGGTCACTCGAAAGCCCCTTCATCGATGACACGTATGTGGCAGCGTCATTTCTCCTCGTCAACCCTCAGGTGACGATCACACCCCTCTCCGGGAACTATACTATCGGTGATACGATCATCCTTTCAGGCACCACCAACCTTGCCCCGGGCAACCAGCTGCTAATTGAGGTGACCTCCCTGGCGTTCGGACCAACCCCAAAGGAGGGAGGCGGGGCGTTCTCAGGAGTGTCCGGGATGACCGTGGTCCAGGAAGGGCCGGGTGATAGGAACAACTGGTCGTTCTCCTTTACCACCGACGCATTTGTCCCTGACACCTATCTTGTCACGGTAAGCGGGGTCACCGTCTCCAGTGCAGTGGCAACCACGTCATTCTCCCTTCAACCCGTCACTCCTCCAATGACTCCCACTCTGATCCCCCCAACAACCATTGTACCAACCACCACCACACCAACGACTGAGCCCACCACGTTTCCCACGACAACCACCGGCCTTTCCGTATTCGTGCTCATAGGAAGCGTTGTGGGGATCCTGATCGCATTTGGGATCGCGGGAAGGAAGAACTGATAATCATTCTTTTTGGAGAATAGAACCGAGCCTCACTGCTCAGTTAATTTCTCGAAGTTGTTCCAAGCATGTCTCCCTGGCTGACCTTGAGGATCATCAGGGTGATGTCATCGAACTGGGGCCGGGCTCCGGTGAACCGGATCACATCCTGGACGATGGTGGTGATAATCTCCCTCGCAGGCAGGTCGCGTGATGCCATAACGATATCACGTAACCGGGTCACCCCGTATTCCTCGTCCCGATCGTTGGTGGCTTCGGTTACTCCATCGGTATACAAAACCACCACGTCTCCTGGATGCAGGGGGACGGTTACCGATTCGAGATCGATGGTGTCAATCACCCCAAGAGCGATCCCCTGTGCCTCAAGCAGCGTCACCCCTGACGTCCCGGATGAGAAAAGCATGGGCGGGTTGTGGCCGGCATTGACGTAGGTGAGTACCTTTCTGCTGGCATCAAGGACCGCATAGAAAAGGGTGACGAACATGCTGGTCTTTGAGTCGAGGAAGATATTCAGGTTGGCCTCCCGGATCGACTCTGCCGGGTCCTGGTAATGGGAGGTGCTTGCCCGGACGAGCGTGCGGGAGAGGGCCATGAACAGGGCGGCAGGCACCCCTTTCCCGGAAACATCGGCGATGACCAGTCCCCACCGTTCATTGTCCAGAGCAATGAAGTCGTAGAAGTCGCCGCCCACCTCCGCAGCCGGGAGATTGAAGCCTTCAAGTTCCATTCCCGGGAGATTCGGCGCCGTCTCCGGGAGGAAACTCTGCTGGATCACTTTTGCGATCTCGAGTTCCTTCTCGATACGTTCCTTCTCTGCCGTGGTCTTCTTCAGGTTCTCGATATGATCCTTCAGGTCAGCCGCCATGTGGTTGAACGAAGCGGCGAGATCCTCGAATTCATCCCCACTCTGCACGTTCACGGCATAATCGAGGTTCCCTGCCCCGATCGCCTCGGATCCTTTCCTGAGCTCTTCGATCGGCCGGGTGAGGTGACGGGTGAAGAGAAGGGTGAGGATTCCGACCGCCGCGAGCAGCACAAAGAAGGCACCCGAGAAGATCGTCCGCATCTGGTCCTGCTGGCCGGTGATGTGCGATGCCGTCTCACCCGAAGCTGCAAGGATACTCTCCCTCGTCGCTTCCGCGGGAGCCACGACTTCATCCACCGGCATCACCACGGCAACCGACCAGTTCACGCTCTCTACCGGAGCATAGGCGATGAACCGTTCTCCGTTCTCGTACTGTACCTTCGCCACACCGGTATTCCCGCTGATCATGTCCATGGCGACCGCCCGGAGGCCCGGGTTTTCAGATATGACGAGGTTCTCGGTCTCAAACGACTCGTCCCACCGCATGTCCCCGGAGGAGAGCCCGGGTCGAGAGATGATGTTCCCTTCTGAGTCGATCAGCATGGCATATCCCAGTTCACCGACCTGGGTCCCGATGATGTTCTGGTTGATGGTCTCGATGGTGATGTCAGCCCCGACCACCCAGAACCATCCCTTCTCGGGATCGGCCACTGGTTTCGAGCAGGTGATCATCAGACCATGCCCGAGCAGGTCGACATAGGGCTTTGACCACGTGAGGTTCCCGGTCTGCTCGGCCTGCCTGAACCATTCCCGCGTCCGGGGATCAAAGGCAGCATCCATCCCGGTAAACCAGGGATAGATGACCGACATCCCACTGCTTGTCCCCAGGTATACCGCCGCCAGGTTCGGGTCCGATGAATAGACCGGGATGAAGATGGAGTCCATCATACCGATGGCATTCTGCTCCTCAACCGGAATGTGGGGTTCGACTCCAGGAGAGAGGAAGAGCACTGATGTCGAGAGATTATCGGCCGGAGGATCGTCCTGGAGATAGAAGTGTCGCTCCCGTATCAGGGAGGGATCCTGCTGGATCCGGAGGGCATAGGTGGCCATGGAGCTGGTCTCACTGCCCACCTGACGGAAGAGGATATCACTGATGTGTGCCTGGTCCGTAGCCAGCCGGAGAAGAGCATCTTCTGCATCCTGCTCCAGGGCAGCAGAACTGTCGTTCATGATGGAGCTGGCGAGATCGGTGCTCCGATCGACAGCGAACCGGCTCACGTTCCCCATCTGCACGAAGGCAAGAAAACCGGTGAGGAGAAGGGCGGTGACAGAGAGGATAAGGAAGACCAGAAATATTTTTGTCCTGACGGATAACCGGGTCTTCTCTCTTTTCAGATCCATACCATCACTCCTTCGCCGGCAGATGTCTCAAAGAGAATAGGCCTGATGAGAGAATAAAAGATCCTTCCCGGGAACCGGTCAGCAGGGGGTCTTCCCCGCCTTCAGGGAAAGAAGGGAGGTACGGCCTTTATTGACGTCCGGGGTATCAGTTTCTGAATTTTCCTTGAAAGAATAATAAATACCGAGGGATGATCTTCCTGCATATCGCAATTCCATGCGGTGTTCTCTGATAGCCCCCGGGGAATAGTGCTTGTAAGGATCACCTAACAGAGAGGATACCAATGCTGACATCATCCTGCTCCTCCTCTTCCCTTCATCCCTCCGGAGCATTGATTGTGAACCTGGTTCTTCCTCAGATCGGTGCCGCCCGGATGGTGGTGCCGTAAATCCGGTCTTTGTGAGAGAAAATCCGGCACTTCCGAAAAAATGACCTGATTCCCTGCCTCTACTTCACAAGGGGAGGGTATAAGATCTCTCCACCATTGGGCAGGGGGATGGTGGTGATGGTCGTATTGAGATCGTCAAGGGGGTTTGCCTTGATCTGTTTTGAAGACATCGTGTACAGGATATCCCCGATGTACAGAGAACGCTTCACCTCCGAGGTTGAGCTGCCGTAATAGTAGTACCCGCTGTCACCACTACCATGCTGGACGGTTCCTTTGAGGGTGAATCCGGTCTCGGGCGTGAGTCCGAACACATATGCCCCGTACCAGACGTACGGACGGTAGGCAGAGAAGGAGTCCTCCTGGGTGACCGGCTCATTGGAAACCGCCCGGACCGGGATTACAAGGAGGTTCTTTCCCTTTTCGAAGAGGAAGGCATGGTGATCCGAGAGCGCTGCTGAATCTGAGCCGGCATCCCCGATCTGGACCTTGTCCAGCTGTTTGGGACTGGTCACGTCCGAGACATCGAAGAGGGCAAGCTTGACACCGCTTGTGGAGACGCCGCCCCAGTCATTGGTGGTGGTCTCCTTGCCGATACCGATGATGTGCGTTGCATCGTATGGGTGGAGGTAATCAGAGTAGCCGGGGATCTTCAGTTTCCCGAGGATCTCCGGGTTCTCCGGCTTTGCGAGATCGATCACGAAGAACGGGTCGATCCGCTTGAAGGTCACCATGTAGAGCCGGTCGCCGATAAACCGCGTCGAGTAGATGGTCTCCTGTTCAGCGATGTGGGTCAATTCACCGATCGTGGCCATTTTCTCGTCAAGGACATAGACATTGTTGTACGTGTATTGCCCGAACCGCGGGGTGTAGATGCTGGAGGTTGAGGCGACGCGGAGGTTGTCCTTGTACTCATCCATTGAGAACTGGTTGTCGAGAGTTCCCGGGACCTCCCCCTTTGCAAGGTACGTGATGGCACCGTCCCTGATGCCAATCTTGTGGATAACCGTAGTGGTCTGATCGGCCTCCTGGCGGCGGATTGCATCCTGTTCATCGTTTCGGAGACTGTCAAGGATCGACTCCCGCTCACTCTCGGGGAGGGTGTTGAAGTCGGGCGGGATTGCGGAGACCTGTGATGAGGAGATCCCGGCCGAACCGCTGGCGTCAACGGCCAGACCCGGGGCGACCTCCTGCGGAATCCCCTTATAGATCACAGGGTGGTAATTCGGGTAGCTCACATAGATCGCATCTTCTGATACGTAGAGGGTGTTTCCCGTACCGAGCAGGTAGGTCTGGGCATCCTTCTCCTTTCCATTCGAAGCATCAAGGGAGGTGATGGTGGTGAAGGTGTACTGGGACTCGGGATGGTCGAAGTACCAGACATCCGGCTGGATCACGGTCCTTGTCCCCTCACGGAGGGCCGGGACAACGATATGATCGCCATAATAGGGTGAGATCTGCTCCCTGGTGATCTGGTATACCAGCGAACCGATCATCCGGGCATCGAGATAATCGCCTTCGATCGTATACTCCTTCAGCATTTTTGGATGGTTCCGGTCACTGATATCATAGATGGTCGTGAAGGTGACCGGGGAGTAAGGGCGGTAATAGGGAGGCACGGGATTCCTCCACGGGTCGGTAGTATCCGGCCGGGTATCGGAATCTTCTGTTCCTGTACAAAAGAGAACAAGCCGGTCACCGCTGACAAAGAGTTCCTTTGGTGTGTCATTGATCTCAGTCTCGGAGACCACTGATGCACCCTCTGCCGGGTAGGCTCTGATGATGGCGAGGGTCTGGCCGGAGATCGTGTAGATATACCGGTCGTCATTTTTTATGATGTCGGGTTCATCGACCCCTTTTACCTGGATGTTGGTCTGCGAGTAATCGATGCTCCCCGGCCGGGAGGAGGCAGGGATGCCGGAGTCTGACTTCTCTGCTGAATCCTGCGGGGCATTCACCCCGGCGCCCATGCCCCCGGTAGCAAGAGAGGGGGGATAGTACCCGTCCTGCTGGCTTGCTGCAAGGGAGTCTTTCAGGTATTGCTCTATCTCGGCAGTTGAGTTGAACTTCTTCAGTTCTGCTGGAACGGAAGGGGCGGGGGAGAGCGTGCTCATGCATCCTGCTGCAACGACTGCGATGAGGATGAATATGGCACAGAGCATAACGGAGGTATCGTTCGGTGACATTATCTCACGCTAGCGTATTGGGAGATGATCTCTTCAATCTGGCGTTGACTTCGAAAATTTTCGCAGGTATCCTGGAGGAAAAACATGAAAAAAGGTCGTATTTTGGTTTTTTTCAATTCTGAGTCTAACCAGGGAGGTGGTGGAACAAACAGGATGATGATGATGATGATGATGTTCCACTGCTATTACAAGGGACGGGGTGTTCCATCTCAACCCTGATGGTGCCGCCACGGTTACTTCGGGGACTTCTGTGTTGAAAAAAATGCTTTCTGGAATGATGCATCAGGCATACAGCTTCGCACAGGGTGGGAAGAATTTTAAACCGGCAGGGAATACCGAAGGCTGGAAGCACGTGTATTCATGGTGCATCTCCTTGAAGATTCGGCACTCCGGAACTGCGATGCAGTATTCCGGGATCGGAATGATGCCGGCAGACGCCTTGCTGCATTCATGCGTCAGCACCGTCCCGTTACAGATCCCCTGATCTGTGCCATTCCGGCGGGGGGAGTCCCGATCGGGCTTGAACTGGCCAAAGGGATTCCGGCACGGATGTTCCTTGGCGTGGTGAGAAAGCTGAAGATCCCCTGGAATCCCGAGGCCGGGTTCGGGGCGATGACCTGGAACGGGAAGGTCTACCTGAATCAGGAGCTGGTCAGGATCCTGAACCTTACCGGGGAGGAGATCCGGCAGGCAGCAGAGGAGACTGAGAAGAACATCTGGGAACGGATCGACCATTTTACGGGTGGGCTTCCGATCCCTCCAATCCACGGGAGGACGGTAATAATCACCGATGACGGGCTTGCGTCAGGATACACGATGATGGCGGCAGTGAACGCACTCAATTCCGAGAACCCAGATGAGATCATTGTTGCTGTGCCTACGGGGTCCGCAAAAGCAGTTGCCATGATCTCCAGCATGGTTGCTACTACCGTATGCCTGAACCTGCGGGACTCCTATCCCTTTGCGGTCGCTGACGCCTATCAGAACTGGAACGACCTCGATGACGAAGAGGTGATCCGCTCCCTGTCCCTCGCACGGAGGGATCAGCTTTTGTATTGAGATACCAGGTGAATCCAACAGTGGCCCTCTCGTTCCGATCGGTTTGAATGAAATCATAACTCTTTTATCCATGGATAACAACCGCCCCATAGCAGAAGGGAGATGATGATGAGGGCACGGGACTATCACGAAGGCAGGCTGATCATGCATATGAATGCCGGTCCGGGAGCTGAAAAAATATGACCCAGTTTGATCCGTTCTTTCTTGCCATCGCCAACCTGGGGGTGCTGGTATTTATCATCACCAGCATGCTCGGCATGGGATTTAACCTGACCATTCCCCAGATCCTTGCCCCCCTGAAGAACAGGAAGCTCGTCATCATGGCTCTTGTGGCTAACTTTGTAGTAGTGCCTGTACTTGCACTCCTGATCGTGGGGATCATCCCGCTCTCGGAGGGGTTGCAGATCGGCCTGATCCTTGTCGGTTTCGCTGCAGGGGCTCCATTCCTCCCCAAGCTGGTTCAGCTGGCCAAAGGCGATATGGCGTTTACCGCCGGGCTGATGGTCCTTCTGATGGTGATTTCCATCGCCTTCCTGCCCATCGTTCTGCCATTTGTACTGCCCGGAGTGCAGGTGAGTCCGTGGGAGATCTCAAAGAGCCTGATCGTGCTGATGCTCATCCCGCTCGCCCTTGCCCTTTTCATCCGGGCGAGGTACGAAGAGGTGGCCACGGGCCTCGTCCACACGATGACCATGGCAGCCAACCTCTCCCTCGCCGCAATGTTCATCGGATATTTCGTGGCTTATTACGATGAATCCTTTGGCATTCTTGGAACCGGTGGAATTCTGGCGGCGGTCCTTCTGATAATTGGAGCGGTGGTCATCGGGTATCTGCTGGGGGGGACCAATAAGGAGATCAAGAAGGTCCTTGCCCTCGGAACCGGCCAACGTAACCTGGCTGCCGCGTTTGCCATCGCCAGCAGCAATTTTGCAGCTAATCCTGATGTAGTACTGGAGGTCATGGACGTGGCAGTGATCGGATTTATTCTCCTGATGGTCATTGCCGGAGAACTCGGGAGGCGCAGTGCACGAGGAGCAGGAAAGGGGCTGAAGGCCGCAGTGAGGGATTGATGATATCCCGCCGAAGTGACGATACCAGCGATCAGGGAAGCCTGGAACACCAGGTTGTGAACGCGAAGAACTAAAAAAAAGATTAGTACCGGGGCTGCCGGTGCTTTGGCAGGCATTCCTGACAATACACGGGGCGTCCCTCAGTAGGCTTGAACGGTACTTCGCAATCCTTTCCACAATCTGAACATACTACTTTTGTCATTTCGCGGGGTCCGGTAGTTCTCGGGCTCCCATAATTTGATCGATTATACATGATCTTTCTCAAAACAGTTATTGGAAACTGTTGTATGACACATGCTGCGTGAGTATATCTAGTATTGCATCGTAGCCCCTTGAAAGAGGGGAATAGTGTAGGTCCTGGGTGCAGAGCATGGAGGTAACAGGACCTTGATCGCCAGGTAAAAACCAATCCTTCGCAGAGAAAAAGAAGGAACAGTCCACATGAGTGCCTGATGTCCGTTTTCAATCCATTTCGTAATTGTCGGGAGCGCAGAAATAATCCCCCCCGATCCTGAAGAGCTCCCCGCCACATTCCGGGCAGAAATGGGGTCCCGGCGGCGGAGCGCAGCAACTGCAGGTATTCTTCAAAAAATACTCCTGGCTGCACTGTGAGCAACGATAACGGTCCATCGTGGTAGGTATCAGTCTCTTCTGCCTTAAACCTGTCACAAGGGTTCCCCGCTCCATTCCTCTTCCTGTCCGGTACTTTCCCTTGTCCGGCACTTCCCCCCTGTCCGGTGCTTTCTCCTGTCCGGTGCTTTCTCCTGTCCGGTACTTTCCCCTGCCCGCTCCTGTCTCCTGTCCGGTACTTTCCCTGTGTTCTATTCCTTTTCCTGGGCTCTACCCAAAATCCTTTTTTCCCCCCTGGTCCAACCTGAACCTCAGATGTCACCAGCCAGATGTTTTCTCATTTTCGGCATTGTTCTTGCCGCACTCCTGATTGCAGCAGGATGTACCACCGGGCAACCTTCCGTGCCAACTTCCACGACATCAATAACCACCCCGGTTATCACAGGGACGACGACAGCCGCTACCACCCCGGTTATGACGTCAGTTGCCGTTGAGTCATGGAAAAAAGTACAGCTTGAGACGAACATGGGGACGATCGTGATCGCCCTTGATCCCTCCATGCCGATAACGGCAGGGAACTTCGAGACCCTCGTAAAGGCCGGGTACTATGACGGGGTGATATTCCACCGCGTGATTGACGGCTTCATGATCCAGGGAGGAGACCCCACCGGGACCGGGGGCGGTGGACCGGGATATATGATACCGGACGAGTTCCAGCCGGGGAACCGGAACGACCGCGGGACCATATCGATGGCGAATGCCGGTCCCAACACCGGCGGATCCCAGTTCTTCATCAACCTTGTCAACAACAACTACCTGGATACAAAGCACCCGGTCTTCGGGAAAGTTACCGAGGGGATGGATGTTGTCGACAAAATAGGCAAAGTCCAGACAACGGGCCAGGCCGGTGGAAACCGCCCGCTCCAGAATGTCACGATCATAAAGGCTGAGATGATCTGATCCTTTTTTAAGGAAAAAGAGGAAGTGGGAACGCGAGCTTCATCAGGTTCGCCATTTTCATCTGAACGATATCTCAATGTATCGAGATATTCCAGAGGCGGCTTGGCGGTCCATAGATAGCCAGCTATTCAGATACGGGAGGCGAACCATCCATGGCATGAATGCATGGTTCCCTTGTGCCACGCCCGATACCGATCAGGGCGGGGAGAGCAGGAGCTCCCGCTCGCCCTGGCAAACCAGCTCCCCAGGGATACCGATTGATCCCGGATTCTCCCCGTGTCTTTGTACCGCTTCCTCACAAGGGGGGTAGATCATACCCGCGTGTATCACAACCAGGGGAGTCGGAAAAAAGGACCACTGCAATGCGATACCACCTGTTATTTCCGAAGACCATGTGACACTTTCAATTCCAGGGTATGCTTTGCTGCTTCAGGGAACCAGTCAGCTGCGTATATCGTTAATCGGGGAGCATGTATCTTCAGGAAATTCCAATGGAGTTGAAAGGGAGTAAGACAGAACAATGCCTGCTCGCTGCATTTGCCGGCGAATCCCAGGCCCGTAACCGGTACACCTTTTTTGCAAGCGTTGCAAAAAAAGAAGGATACGAGCAGATATCAGCCCTCTTCCAGAAGACTGCTGATGAGGAGAAGGAGCATGGCAAGCTCTTCTTCAAACAGCTCAAAGGAGGGAGTGCCGTGATCACCGCCGCATACCCCGCAGGCATGATCGGATCGACGAGAGAGAACCTGCTTGCCGCTGCTGAGGGCGAGCAGCATGAGTGGGATACGCTCTACCCGGACTTTGCCGGGATTGCAGAATCGGAGGGATTTGCCGATATCGCAGCCCTCTTCCGCAAGGTGGCAACGGTCGAAGCATACCACGAGCAGCGGTACCGGAAGCTCTTAGCAAACGTCACCAAGGGGACTGTCTTTTCCCGTGCGACACCGGCACGCTGGTACTGCCGGAACTGCGGTGCGGTCTTTGAGGGGAAGCAAGCCCCTGAGAAATGCCCGGTCTGCGACCACCCGAAAGCCCACTTCGAGCTCTTCTCCGAGAACTATTGAAAGAGGCACCCTTTTTTTCACTCTCCCCGCTCCCCAAGGGATTCGAGTGGTGAGTGAGTTGGTTGGGACAGGGTGGGTACCGCCCCTATCACGGTAACCCCCTGGGAATACCGTGGTATCCGGGGATACCGAAAATGCTGGGAACATGCATATCCAGAGAGTGGAATTACAATTCCCGGAAATTGATGAGGGAGGCAGATCAAGGCTTCAAGATATATTCTCACACGAATACAAGGTTCCCGCACTTCTTCGCGGTTTGATAATAATAGGCAGTATGGCACATTGAGGATATTCTGTTATTCGTACGGGGACCTGGTTCCTGTCGAATCGCCATGCCCTGCGAGTCTGTAAAATCAGGCTGGGTAATCGGGAACCCTGATGCTACGAACATCGCTCTGATGAGAAGAAGTACAAAACAGGGGCGGTCGTTTTATTCTCATCGGAAGTGGTTGAAAAATATTATTTATAAAGTGATTTGATACCAAAAATATCTCCGGATTCGAGGCTCCTCTTTTTTGTCTCTCCTGTTGCGGCATATCCATACATGGTCTGTTCAGAGCAGGCAGAGGTGTAGAGATCTCCCATGCCAACGCTGTGCCCCAGTTCGTGGGTGGCAATGTTATCAAAATCCATCTCCGTAGTATCAGGTTCTCCACGAAAAGACCAGTCATAATCGGTGTTGTAGACCTGATCCCATTCTACCAACTCCCGTGATGGTACAGGAGCAGAGAAGGTGCCCCAGACAATGGTGACGGCGATGACGTTCTTGTCTTCAATCCCCCCAAACATGACTTCGTTTTTGTTGTCGGGGTTCTCCATATCAGCACCATCAATGGTACCGGCACTATTTTCACCGAGGATATCTTTTCCTGCGGCTACCTCCCATTTTTGAATACTACTGGCAATAATAGGTGCTATTTCATTGGAATAGGTCAAATCAACAATATATGGCTCCAGGATCCTCCACTTTGCTCCTTTTGCCAGATACGTATAACAGGAAGGATCCTTGGATGGTTTTGCCGGATTCGTAGGCTTTGCATAACCGGGCTTGTAATGGATCAATGCATACCCCTCAACTGGTTTTTCTTTATCATATGAGGTCCCAAGATAATACACTCCTGAAGCGACCTCGCTTGCCTGAGGGGGAAGAGAGAACGTCCTTTCAGGGGGGGAGGGAGGTAAGTTGGGTTGTCCGGCAATCACGCTCGTCGCAGAAATGACGATGAATACGATCATGAGAAGAAGGCAATATTTCCTCATACACTCTTGTATAAAGGATACAGATTATAAAATAATCTGATAGAAAGAGTTTGATCCTGGAACTCTTTTCATTCACCATCAGGGACCAGGTGCCAATACCAACAATCCTGCTATCAACTGTCTTCTCCACCATTCCTAGCAATCGTGGTATTACAACCCTGTCTTGATTCAATCGGATTCTGTCCAATGGATTGGCCGACAGCTCCCCTCAGATCACCACCAGCTGAACGGCAACGACCGTTTGCATCCCGCAGTTCCTGCATCTCAGGGTGCTGATCCAGAACGGGGAAGGGATATAATTCCCATACCGGTATTCATGCATTATAATCGGAGAATCGGGTTCAAATCGCTGTTCCGGGCTCGTACTGAGCCAGTCCCGGGCAAAGGTATAGATCGCTTCGGCACTCCCCCGTAAAGGTCCCCGGCACCCCTTGCAACGAACGGAAAGGTCTTCCCGGATGGATTGTATCCGTGCCCCCTCCACACTGACAAGGATCCGGCCCGTACTGACGAGCTCCACGGCAGATTGCATGATCGCTGCATCACTTTTTGCCGGCTTTCCCTGTCCCTGCCCTGGATCTTCCTGCTCTTTTGCTGGCGCCATGCGTGATCATTACCCGGCACTCTTTTATCATTTTTTTGTTCAACCAATTCACCCCTCTCCCAGATGGACCCGGGGAACCCCCAGCAGGTATGAAAAACAGATTGCCAGATGATTCGAAGCAGGGATGATAAGAAGAGCGAGGGTTAAAAAATCAGAGAGGGGAGGTAGAGAATCCTGGCAGGGTATCGGGATTCATAGGGCTGTTCATCCCCAGTCACATTCATCCAGGGCTGCTGGCAGATCGCTAAAGACTGCTGGGCACTTCCGATGTTCCAGTGAGTGTCCATACCTGGGTCCCCCCTGCCCTGGATTTGCCCTCGCTCTGTGCATTGGTGATAATAGAAAACGGCCCATTATATTAAAAATTTTCGGAGGGAAAAGATTGTTTGGATCACCATTCATACCGGGCACCATATCCCCCAATGGTGAATGTTTTTGTCGTTGCTGCCCCGTTCCCGATAACAAGCTGGATATTCATGCCTCGGTCAAAGCGATAGTAGTCTCCCAGATTAATGACCTGGTCTGAAAAGACTCCGGTGTTTGAAAAAGAGGTATCAAAGGAGACGAGCAGCTCGTGACCATTGAACACATGGATGTTCTCAACCTTCGGCCACTGACTCCCATCGGAATCGGATGCATAGTGAAGAGCAATATATCTGACCTTCGGCTGCACTCCCCCGGTTTTGTCGTAATACCCGGGCAGCGGGCAATTGATAACCGTGTACCCATGCGAGAGCAGGTTGGTCTCATGTCCGGATCCGGTATCATAGACTGAGAGGACATCCCCATCGGGCAGATAGCCGACCGCACTTGTCCCATGGACGAAGATAGTGTCACGATTGGCATACGCACCTCCAAGAAGGACCGGGCTTTGAGGTGGTGTACTTTTCGATCCGCCGGAGCCGGAAAGAACCGGCTGGGTATCTGCAGGTATTCGGAGAGCGATCGATTCTTCAGCACTGTCTCCCTGATAAAGGAGATCTCCTCCGGGATCCGGGGATTTATCCTCTGACATTGCAGGGATCACCAGGACCATGATCATGAGTATCCCGATGAGCACTACCATACTGTGTTTCATCATCAAACCTCTTTCCAGATACAAAACCAGACGAGGTGGTGTCATATGAACAGGAGGAACGGAGTACAGCACTCCATTTCCGGACGATACCCTCCTGAACACACAGCAGAGAGGGCATTCTCAGGCAGAACCCCTCTCTCTATGCTTGTATCATAGTAGCCCATCTGGAGGGTTCTCAAATAATACTTTTTGGTGGGGCGTGCACATTCTGATAGGAACTCTCGCAGTTTCTTTGGATATCAGAAAAATTTTTGTTGAATTTTTTTTTGAATCGCATTCACCTCATGCATCATCCGGAACTTATCGTAAACAGTCCATTACTCATGTCAGTGCACGCCGGATAGCTGGAGCTGGTCACCCGGATCTGGTAATCCGATCCCAAGGGTGTTGTGGATGGGATCGTGACACTGAACGATCCAGATCCTCCCGACCCGAGGGGGATCCCTGGAAGCGTTTTCAGGGTTGCACCACCTTTCATCACATCGATATTCACTGCTGTTCCGGGAGTGCCGGAATAGGTCCAGTTCATAATGAGGGGAGTGCCGGTCGGGTAGGTTTCGCCACCGTTGGGGGACACGACCGTGATTGCCGGGCTGATACTGAATGAACT